>CAYIHP010000148.1:0-1519 GCA_964363175.1 uncultured Candidatus Saccharibacteria bacterium | reverse complement strand
ATCGTGTGGTTGCAAGACCACAACCATTACATGCGTGAACTCCTTCAAACGTTCATGTACTTCCAAAGTCGCAAGACGGCGGGAGTAGATGCTCGTAATGAAAGCACAGTCAAAATGAGTCGCGCATTGGTGGAAAAGTATGACAGCATCTGGTGGAGCAAGCCGCCCGCTCCCACTTATGACGAGTACATATGTGAAGAAGATTACCCGAAAGGAATCCCCTGGTGTTCAACCGAACACGGGGCTGCATGGTTCATATCCGATTTCCTCGGAGAAAACCTGCGCACCGAAGAGGCAAAAATGGAACGCAGCAACAAAATCAAGTGCGCTGCATGGTATTTGGCTAACGATCACAACACGTTACAGCAATCGTTTATGCGATGGTCGCTGAAACTGCTGGCCAATATCCCAGACTTCGCCAAAGAAGACGACTGGGCCTGCAAAATTGCGCACGACGAAATAGTGCGCACGCCCCTCCCCCTGATTTAAAAATCCCTGCCTCAGTGTGCTGATACCACATTGGGGCAATCATTTCCTACAATCTTTTACGATCTGCCGCCGTACCCGATAACGGTGCGACGGTAGCCATGTTTCAATTTTTCAATCGCTTTTAAGGAGTTTTTTATGACAATGGAATTGGAACTCGCCCTTTGCACACGCATTCAACATAAAGAATTTATTTTGTCTCCCCAACGAGCAAAAGAATTGATTGAATGGATGCACTGGGAAAACGGCATGTGCGGTTGCCTGGGGGCAAAAAAACCGCAGCACCAAAAGGAAACTACCCAGGAAAAAGAATGGCTCCTCAATGAGCTAAAGAAACAGCCTGGGAACGCTTGTTTGGCACATCTCTTGTATGAGATAGCCAACGGCAAATAAAAACGAAAAAATACCCCTAACTGGAAAGCGATTTCCGGTTAGGGGTATTTTTTCGTTTTTATTTTTCTGTTGACAACAATTAGTATTTATTGTACACTTACAAACAGTTACATTTTAGATATTTGCACCATGATTGCGAATAGTTGCATTTGAGGAGTAATTTATGGCTTTGATGCAAGTAGAGATACCGGATACTGTAAGTGAATTGTTACGTGACTTTGTCCATAAGCACAAAACAACCAAAAAAGAAGCAGTGGCCAACGCCATCACCTTCTACATTACTGAAAAGGATAAACCAACATGTCCCAAGAACTGATACACCTCTTTAAAACATTTACCTCCGAAGACGGTTTCTGTATAACCCCAATCATGCTTGAAGGGAAACCAGTATTCCTCCCCAACGAGTTGGAAAAGCAACTTGGTTACACCGATCTTTCTCACAGTCTCAGTCAAAGCAACGGCTTTGTAGAAAACAGAGATTACGCGGTGCTTAGTAATGGTAAACTCAAAGAACTCAAAGAGTTACTAAGGATAAGCAGTCAGACTGCTTATCCTTCACAACTGTATGAGGGAATTAAGTTTGCGAACAAAATGGTGGTAGTTACCGAATCGGGTCTATACGGATTGATGTTCCGCTCTG
>CAYIHP010000147.1:0-1525 GCA_964363175.1 uncultured Candidatus Saccharibacteria bacterium | reverse complement strand
AAAAAACAAAAAAACAAATATTTGCCGGTATTGTTATTGCGATTAAAAATGCCGGAGAAAACAAGTCGTTCACCGTTCGTAAAATGAGCACGTCGGGCGTGGGTATTGAGCGTATTTTCCCGGTTTCCTGGCCGATGCTTGAACAGATCCAGGTGGTTAAAAGCAATCCCATTCGTCGTGCAAAACTCTACTATATACGTACTCAGGTAGGTAAAGCAGCACTCGAGACATAACATCATAATGTCTGTAGATATTCGTGAGTCCCCCCCGATTGTTTCATCAAAGTTTTTTCCCGATGGACTTCACCCGGTATTCTATTCATTAATTTGCAGAAGCGTTGCCCAGCAACAAAAGTTGGAAGATTCGCTCGTGTTTAATGAAGAAGGGAAGTGCAGTGTTAATGAACAGTTGAGATTTGTACTCGAATCCTTGGTTGCAGATGCAGCAGTAGAGCATTGTGCAAGCATTATTTCCACGCTAAGAGAACCAACTCAAAAATTGAGGATATTAGATGTGGGTGGCGGTGTTGGTACCTTTATTCAAACATTGCGCTACTTAGTGCCACAGGTTGAAATTGATGCTACTATTCTGTCGTTAACCGATTTTTTCGCAAAGACGGGCAGGAAAATACCCCAGGGTATTACCTTAAAAATAGGATCGGCTGAGCTGCCTCCTGAAGATCTGTATCAATCATTTGATGCGGTAACCCAGTTCAGTGGACCTTTGCAGTGGTCAAGAACCCCTCATATCGTTGCGAATAATATGATTCAAATGGTACGGCCCGGAGGTTTTATGTTCTACCATGCAGACCCTAACTACTATGGGGCGAGTTATTCCGTTGAACACCCACGACTTGGGTACGGATTTCCCATTATCGGTCCTTTACGAGAAGATAGAATTCCCAATGCAAGATATAAATATATAGAAGTGAATTAACTATGCAAATCTGGGGCATTGCCGACAGGTTATTTGGAAAACTTACCAGTACGCGGATACGATTAACGCTTGATGTGTTTTCCGTTATAGCAAAAGGGAACTACAACTATACCCTACGTAACGCAGAAGAATACGAGCTGGCACAGCGGTTCTTGCTCTATCCCCATCCTCAATGGGAACCGCTGCTTACGGGTCTTGATGAAGAAAGCAGACGCGTTGCGCAAACCGTGTATGATCGATATTGCTATATCGCCCGCCACAATCTTATTGATCGCAGTTTTTTTACAACCAAAGAACGAGAACTTCAAAAAACCGATCATGTTCCTCCCCATTACCACGGCTTATGGAAATACCCATTTCCACTGGAGGAATCGGTATTTGTGTTTCATAACGGGCTTACGTATGTGCCCAAGAAAAACTTGCAGGCCAAAAAGGGAACGATTGCTATAGATGGTGGAGGGTATTACAGCGACTCGGCCTATATATTCTCAAAACTCTATCCGTTTGGGCATATTTATTCGTACGCACCCAATGCAGAAATAGCAGCAAAAGCATTCGAGCATATACAGGAGCTGCAACTGAGTAATGG
>CAYIHP010000146.1:0-1525 GCA_964363175.1 uncultured Candidatus Saccharibacteria bacterium | reverse complement strand
GCTTTTTCTGTAATTCCCCGTTGTAAAAATTCTGTATTTGTAACTAATAAATCATCGCCTACTAACTGGATAGTTGCTCCTAGAGCGCTGGTGAGTGCCTTCCATCCGTCCCAATCATCTTCTGCTAATCCGTCTTCAATAGATACAATAGGGAATTTTTCTGTAAGTTCTTTGTACCATGTAACCATTTCTTCTGATGTGAGCGATTTTTTTTCAGTTGCAAGCTCATATTTTCCATTTTTGTAGAGTTCGGATGCTGCAACATCCAGCGCGAGTACAATGTCTTCTCCTAATTTGTATCCTGCGTTTGCAACTGCCTCAGAAATTAATTCAAGCGCCTCTGCATTCCCATTTTTTACGTGGGGAGCATATCCGCCTTCATCACCTACTGTTGTTCCGTACCCTTTGTTATGGAGTACTTTTTTTAATTGTTGAAAGATTTCAGAGCCCATTCGGATAGCATCGGAGAATGTTGGTGCACTCTTGGGTATAATCATAAATTCCTGAATATCGGTGGATCCTGCCGCATGTTGCCCGCCGTTAATAACGTTCATCATAGGCATGGGTAATGTGAGCTCTTTGGTGCCAGATAGTTCTTGGAGGTATACGTAGAATGCTTTTTTCTGGCTGAGTGCCGCCGCTTTTGCAACTGCCAGAGATATTGCAAGAATTGCATTTGCTCCTAAGCGTCCTTTGTTTGGCGTGCCGTCCAGCGCAATGAGCGCGTCGTCTATTGCTTGCTGGTTGTTTACATCTTTACCTATAAGCTCTTGAGATATTTCTGTATTGATATTTGCAACAGCTTTAAGCACTCCTTTACCGCCGTACTTAGCTTTGTCGTTATCGCGCAGTTCTACTGCTTCGTGAGTCCCGGTAGATGCTCCTGAAGGAACTGCTGCGCGGCCTACTGTCCCATCTTCCAAAATAACGTCTGCTTCAACGGTTGGATTTCCACGTGAGTCTAAGATCTGTCTGCCGATAATTTTTTTGATAGTCATACTATTTATTTTATAAGTAAATTAGTACCGGTCATTGACTCCGGTTGTTTGATCTGCAGTAACGATAGAATAGTTGGGGTGATGTCCGCAAGTGTGCCGGTAGGGCGCAATCGGTACTTCGTATCCGTCAAAATTCCTGGAACGAGATTAGTTGTGTGCGAGGTATGTTTTTCTTTGGTGATAGGATCTATCATTACTTCAGCATTTCCGTGATCCGCCGTAATAAACGCAATTCCATTTTTTGCATGGAGTGCATCAATCACACGCTTTAGTTGTATGTCTACTTCTTCTACTGCCAATAAAATTGCTGGTTGGTTTGCGGTGTGCCCGACCATGTCTGCGTTTGCGAAGTTGATAAAGATAAAATCAGTTCCTTGCTCTAGTTGTTCAATTACCTTGTCTGCAATTTCTTTGGCACGCATAAGGGGCGCTAAGTCGTGCGTTACCACGTCTTTTCTGCTTTCAATTAATATATGCGACTCACCTTCATGGGGATCTTGTTTACCGCCATTTAAAAAATAGGTTGC
>CAYIHP010000145.1:0-1545 GCA_964363175.1 uncultured Candidatus Saccharibacteria bacterium | reverse complement strand
TCAAACATAAAATACTTGAAGAAAGGAGTCAAAGAAAAAGCAGGGAATGCAATTCTTATTAAAGTAAACCAAATAGGAACACTCACAGAAACAATCAACGCAATTCACCTCGCGAGCGAAAACAATTGGAACTCTATTGTTTCGCATCGCTCAGGAGAAACAGAAGACACCAGCATTGCGCATTTGGTAGTGGGCCTAGCAACCGGGCAAATTAAAACTGGGTCTCTTTCCAGAACAGACCGGGTCGCAAAATACAACGAATTACTCAGGATAGAAGAAGAACTCGGAAGCGCAGCAGTGTTTGCGAAGGGCGTGTAAAAATTACAAAAATAATGTTGACAAGTCACCTATTCTTATATATTATTAAAATATAACAAGACCCGGGGAAAGATTCCCGTGTGGAAGTGGTCGCAAGGCCTTACCCGTCAGTCTGACCGCCCAATATTTGGGCGGTGATTTTTTTACGGACTATTTTCCAAAGTCGCTCTGCATTCTTAGATCTTTTATCGTAATAGGCTCGACTTAATCCAGCAATTGCGTCTGCAATACGAATACCTGGTGAAGATGAATGACGATCAGTTCGAAGGCTCCGCACAGAAGTACCTTTATCACGAAGCACTTTCTTGAAGCGATGCTCCACCCATCTTGGTTGCTTCCCATCAATGTGGATTTGGTCAATATCCTTCTCCACCATGAGGTGCACAAGCGACCACTCTAAAGCCACTGCCGGTTTTATTGGATTTCTAAAAATTGCAATTTTTGCCGTAAAGGGTAATTTAGACAGTTCTACAAAAAACTTCTCACGAACGGTCCAGGAATGTTCTGACCAATGAAAGTCTTCTATACGTAGCTTGCGCTCAATCTCAATCACTGCATTCTCAAGAAACTCTCTATCTTTTGTCGAAATATAAACTACAGCAAAAACCGAATGGTCAATTGGTCTATGGATGCCAGATTCGTCAATAAATATAATCATGTGATATTACGATACGTGTTCGTACCTATTATACTACACTCATCTTTGACTAAAGCTGCGGCATTCCGTATAGTATCTTCATGTCTCTAAAAATAGGTATCGTCGGCCTCCCGAATGTTGGCAAATCAACGCTGTTTAATGCACTTACTAAACAGGCTGCTGCTGCGCGGAATGTTCCGTTTACTACCATTGAACCAAACGTGGGTGTAGTGCCGGTGCCAGATAGTAGACTCGACGTACTCACCAAACTTTCAAAATCTGCCAAAACAGTTCCCACAACAATAGAATTCGTAGATATTGCAGGGCTGGTAAAAGACGCTCATAAAGGCGAAGGACTTGGAAATAAATTTTTATCACATATTCGCGAGGTAGATGCTATAGTTCATGTGGTACGGTTTTTTGAAAATGCGGATATTATTCATGTTGATAATAAAATACATCCAGAAAGTGACGCAGAAACAATAAATACAGAACTCGCGCTGGCAGATTTGGCAACGGTTCAAAAATTCATCCAAAATGCAGAAAAAACAGCAAAAGGTTCCGGAGTTGAAGTGAAAGAAGCAGCGCAA
>CAYIHP010000144.1:0-1548 GCA_964363175.1 uncultured Candidatus Saccharibacteria bacterium | reverse complement strand
AGAAGCAAAAAGAAGCGACGCAAGGGCAGATCCGCCATAACTAATAAAGGGAAACGGAATTCCCGTAAGAGGAGTTATAGCTAGTACAGACGCCATGTTTATAAATGCCTGCATAATGATCCATGTAGTTATACCAGTTGCAAGCAATCTGCCAAATATGTCTGGGGTATACTGTGCAATACGATATCCTCGGTACGCTATCACCATAAATACGGTTACCAAAAGTGTTGTGCGAATAAAGCCGAGTTCTTCGGAGGTTACGGCAAAGATAGTATCTCCCGCAGGTTCTGGTAAATAGTTATACTTTTGTCGACTTCTTCCAAACCCTAACCCCCATAATCCGCCCGTGCCCACTGCCAACAGCGCTTGATTTATTTGGTATCCAATTCCTTGTGGATCTAATTCTGGATGCAGATATACAAATAATCGATGCAGCCTATATTGTGCAGTACTTACAAGAATTGAGAATGCGGCAATTCCGGCAAATCCTATCGCTGCCATGTGACGAAGTCTAAACCCAGCAGCAAAAACCATAGAGAGTGCTATTGCTGCAATAATAAATAGTGTTCCTATGTCAGGCTGTAAAATAATTAACAGTCCAATAAATGACGAAATAACAAGAAACGGAATCACGCTTTTTTTAAAATCTTTTATTTCCGCCCCTTTTCTTTCCAAGAGCGCTGCCAAATACAAAATAAAACTCAGCTTTGTCAGTTCGCTTGGTTGAATAGTGAATGGTCCAATTCCAACCCATCTGGAAGCGCCTCCGGAAGTTACCTGCAGCCCCGGAACAAATACCAGAATAAGAAGAATAATAGATGTAAACAGTGCAGGTAGTGCAAATACTCGAAGGCGGTTATATGGAGTAAAAAATCCTATACAAAAAGCAATAATACCTATGCCAACGCCGTATATCAGTTGATGCTGTAAAAAATAAAAAGGATTATCGCGAAGTTGATCGCCCAGTACAAATGATGCAGACCCCACCATCATGAGTCCAAATACGACGAGTCCGAAAATGGTAACCAGTAGCACTGGGTCGGCATGTTTATGGGCAGATGACATGTATGTAGTATACCCGAAAAAGTGCCTATAATTGTTCAACGGCTTTTATGAATGCATCTCCTCTATCAAACTCATGTAAGAAAAGTCCAAAACTTGTTGCTCCAGGAGAAAGCAAAACGGTATCACCTTCTTTTGCTAGCGCGTAAGCTTTTAGTACTGCTTCGTCCATTGTTGATACGTCGTAGTGAGCAGCTTTTGTGAGAGGTGTAACTATTTCTTGCATTTTTTTTGTTGCAGTGCCCGGAAGCCAAATAATATGTTTAAGATTAGCATGCGAAGATATTTTTCCTGCAAGAAGCGCAAATTCTAAATGCTTATCACTTCCACCAAGGATAAGAATAATAGGCTGTTCTTGTATACTTTCAATTGCTGCAATAGTTGCATCAGGAATAGTTGCTGCAGAATCATTTATATAGTTCACACCGTTTAATGTACGTATCAACTGTAAACGGTGTTTTAGTACAGGTGCTTTTTGTAATGCAA
>CAYIHP010000143.1:0-1549 GCA_964363175.1 uncultured Candidatus Saccharibacteria bacterium | reverse complement strand
TCTTGCTCTCGGATCGATACTTTGCGAAGAGTCTTTGGGGTTGCATCGGATTTCTGACACTTCTGTTACCGACACGGAAAGCCATACGCGTTTCTGGATAGTCGGTTTGAATGCCATTTCGGTGCCGACAGGGAAAGATAAAACCTCGGTACTGGTTTCGCTGGACCGAGGTGCACCAGGCGGCTTGTATAAGTCCCTTGAGCCATTTGCTTTGCGTGGGATAAACCTCTGTTTCATGTTTCCTATTCCGATTCCAAAACGGAAATGGGAATACGCGTTTCTTTTAGAGCTTGAAGCCCACATGGATGAAAAGTCGATGGCAGAGGCTCTTTTGGAACTGATAGGTAGCGGGGTTCTTAACGTGCAGGTGTTGGGGTCTTACTCCAATTCCGAAACCTATTCGTCATAGTAGGCGATTAACAGACTCCCGAGCATTGCTTGGGAGTTTTTATTTTCCCAGAATAGTTTTTGCCGTGGCTTGCGCGAAAATTTCCATTGAGTCGTGGATTTGTATTCCTGGATAAGCAGGGGAGAGCAGTTGGAGGTCGGTGCAGGCGAGAACTATGTTCAGGATGTTTTTTTCTGCGAAATATTGGAGAATTTTTTTCATATTTTTTTTACCGTCGTTTATCCGTTCGTTGCGCAAAATATCTTGAATTATCTCGTTGAGTTTTTTCTGTTGCTCTTGCGGCAAGGTGTGCGTGTCTATTTTTTGTTTCGTTAGAGTTTTCGTGTATAATCCTTTTTCCATTGTTTGTTGCGTTGCTAAGATGCCAACTTTTGTAATTTTTTGTTTTTTAAGTGGCAACGCGTGATTGTTTCAAGATAGAATTTCGCGGTGCTTTCCGGTCCGAAACCGCCTATGATGCCTACTGTTTTCATGGTTTGTATGGTAGCACTCTTATATATTTATGGTCAAAATGAAAAGCAGCGTCTGGCGCTGCTTTGTGGTTTTGAGACACGATTATGAAAAGAATGTCTCGATTATTGTTTTTGAGCGGGTTGTTTGGGGAGTTGGCGCGAAAGATGCCATGCTCCACAGAGTGTGATTCCTACGCCGATCCATTGGATGAGGGTAAGGCGTTCACCAGACATAATGTATGCGCCGATTATGACTGCAGGTGTTTCTCCTTGCGCGAGAACGCTCGCTTCCGTCGTTGGCAGATTCTCGAAAGTTACTATATTTGCAATTCCGTAGAGGAAGCCTCCAATGGACGCAAATACGAGAGCAAGCAGAATGTTTTTTAGATCGGCGATGGCCGACCACGATTCACCAGTGCTTAGAACAAGGCCAAGCACTCCCATACCTATGTAGGCGTAGAAGTTCTTTTGAAGCCAGGTTGTCTTTGCGCGAGCGAAGAATTCATAGAGGATACCGTTCATTATTGTACCGAATAGCGCCCATATGAATCCTGCCCACTGAAAGTGACCGCCCCAGCGTGCTATCACGACACCGCCGAGTACCAATACTAGTCCGACGATAGATTTTGGCGAAATCCGTTGACGGAGGAGTGCGCTAATCAAGAGGTTTACAAGCGGAGTTGCAGCA
>CAYIHP010000142.1:0-1553 GCA_964363175.1 uncultured Candidatus Saccharibacteria bacterium | reverse complement strand
TTTTGGCTCAATTGGTTGGCAACATGAAATCTCCAATCTCAGGGCTTCATAGGGCACTGTCCTGGAATCTACAGAAGTTTGTGATGACACTCAAGGCTATAGAAAGCAAGAAAGCGTCTAGCAACTAGCAATCATCGTTCAGTTAGAATTAACTATACGCTAAACGCTAATCAACTAAACGCTAACAAAGAAGGGGGTGAAAAAATTATGGCAAAATTATCAAAAGATGAATTTATGCAAGCAGTCGAGGAAATGTCTGTTTTGGAGCTTGCAGATTTGGTAAAAGCTTTGGAGGAAAAATTTGGCGTCTCAGCTTCGGCCATGGTCGCCACGTCAAACGTGGTTGCGACAGTAGCCGAGTCTGACTCAGAGCCGAAGGAAGAGCAGACTGTTTTTAACGTCGTTATCGCAAGTGGCGGAGCGAACAAAATTTCAGTTATCAAAGCACTTCGTGAACTCGTTCCAACTCTTGGACTTAAAGAAGCAAAAGATTTGGTCGATGGAGCACCAAAAGAAGTTTTAGTCGCGGTGAACAAAAAAACAGCAGAGGAAGCTCGCGAGAAGTTGACTACGGCGGGAGCCACTGTTGAGCTTAAATAACGCGATAGAAAGTCCCGATGATCGATGTCATCGGGATCCCGCACGAATGGAATTCGTCGGGACGAAATTAACCACAGCAGGTGCTACGGTTGAATTGAAGTAAAACATACATTTAGTAAGTTTTCTTACCCCGTTCCCTTAGCAGGAGCGGGGTTTTTTTTGGAAAAAACAATTTTGACCCATTTTGATACCTTGACACATTTGGTATACTTTTGTTACTGTGTAACTATATTAAAGAGTACATTGATATTGGATAATATACTCTTGAGCCTATGAACAATCAAAGAATATCAATCGATAACCTTCCAGACCTTTTGACAGTACGAGAAGTCGCAGAAGTACTACGCGTTTCGCCTCTTACGATAAAAAGATGGGGAAAAAGGGGCAAATTGCCCGCAATCCGCATCAACTCCAGAGGAGATAGAAGGTACAAAAAAGAAGCAGTTCTCTGGCTCCTCGGCATGCAATCCAAAGCCACCGTATAACTCCAGTAAGTTAGTAACAACTATAATTTATATAAATAATAGTTAATAGGTGATACTTGGTATGTTGATTTTTGTTGTGTTGGGTCAGGGCAACATTTCTGTTGCCCTGACCTGCCGATTGCTGATTAGCTAGCGCTCCTTTCAGCGCGTCATAGAGAACGGCCTGTCTTCCCACGGAATGAACATGAGGACGACTGATCCGATGAAGAGCATGCCAAGCAACGCGTGAGGCTGGACGAGATACGCGATCACGCAGACGATGAACACGCACAGTGTCTTGAACAAGATAATGCTTGACGTGGTTTCCATGAATACTCCTTGTGATGATGTTGCATGCGTTTGTTGACGGCAATGGGTGCTTACTGATCGTTCTCCGAATCTCTCCATCCTCCTGTGATGGAGACAATCGCCGTGAGTACCAATCCCAATGAGATTCCGCTTAACCGAATGGTTAACTTCTCAAGGGAT
>CAYIHP010000141.1:0-1559 GCA_964363175.1 uncultured Candidatus Saccharibacteria bacterium | reverse complement strand
AGAAGAAAAAAGAAAAGTTACTTATGTCAAACATCTTGGTCGATTAAGAATTCCTACACTCTTTCCACAACTGCTTGAGGAAATTTGTAAGATTAAGGAAATAAAGACGACAGATTTTATTTCAAGTAACCCCTGGGATTTTTCCGACGATCTTATTCAAACTATTGCAAAAAACAAAAAAATTTCCCGGCATATCCATTTGCCGGTGCAATCGGGAGACACGGCATTACTTAAGAAGATGAACAGGTGGTATACGAAGGATGAATATCTTGCGCTCGTCAGAAAGCTTCGTTCAGCGATACCCGATATTACTATCTCGACGGATATTATCGTTGGTTTCTGCGGCGAAACCCATAAACAATTTGAAGAAACTGTACAACTTGCCCGAGAGGTGGGATTCTCAAAAGCATATGTTGCTATGTATTCTGACCGTCCCGCAACTGCGGCACACAAAGTGCTTGCCGATGATGTTCCGCACGCAGAAAAGAAACGGCGATGGGAAATTCTTGAAGAGCTCATCAACAAAACAAATCTTCGAGATGGAACGTACCAATAATGAGTAAACTACTTATTGTCTGTGGGCCGACGGCGACAGGGAAAACGGCGCTGGCAGTACAGCTTGCAAAGAAATTCAACGGTGAGTTAGTTTCTGCCGATTCTAGGCAGGTCTACCGGGGTATGGACATCGGGACCGGCAAAGATAGAGAGAAAATCGACGTTCCAATCTTTCTGTACGACGTGGTAAATCCAGATGAAGAATTTAGTGTTAACCATTATATGCGACTAGCAAATCATGTTATTGGCGATATAGTGAAACGAAAAAAACTTCCGATTGTCGTTGGGGGAACGGGATTGTATATTAACGCGTTAATATATCCTCCGGAAACAATGAATATTCCTCCTGATAAAAAGCTTCGCAAGAAATTGAAACAGGCGTCGGTCGCTTCGTTGCAGGAAATGGTAGGGCTGACAATTTTGCAATCGATGAATCAGTCTGATAGGCAGAATCCGAGGCGACTCATGCGGAAAATTGAGATAGCCAGGGCAAAAAAAGCGCTCCCTAAACCGGTGCAAATGTTTGATTATCTTGTGATTGGGTTAACGGCGGCGCTTCCAGTTCTGTATAAGCGCATTGACCAGCGCGTTGATGAGCGATTGCGGCAGGGAATGGAGGGGGAAGTGGAGACGCTCGTGGCAAAGTACGGGCGAGATATTCCCGCGATGAGTGCGCTCGGATACAGATCATTGGAGCGCTGGAAACTGGACGAACACGCCTATGCCAGGCGGCAGCTGACGTGGTTTAGGAAGGTAAAGGATATTCGGTGGTTCGATATAACCGAAGCACAGTGGAAACGTAAAGTAGAAGCATTGGTGAGGGCATGGTATACTTGAAGGTAATGTATGGTGTCTAAAGTAGAACTATCAACGAAAGCGATTGTTACCGCGCTTGCCCTGGTTGTGTTGGGATGGGTGGTTTTGCAGATTCGCGATATTATTTTTCTTCTCTTTATCGCATTTCTTCTCATGACGGCACTTCATCCGCTCGTCGTTGGACTTGG
>CAYIHP010000140.1:0-1626 GCA_964363175.1 uncultured Candidatus Saccharibacteria bacterium | reverse complement strand
CGGCTCGGGGGCCGGGATGACGCATGTTGTCCGTCAACTCTTCGCGTGTCGAAATATAAACAGTTTACTTCCAAAAAAGTTGATGAACAGAATAAATATAATGGCAGCTGCTTTTGCGGCGTATGCGCGCTGGTCTCCAAAAAGAAAAATAAACAAATACCATTTATTAAATAACCCAACAAGAATTTGATTCAAGGCCCATGTAAATGTATTGAGTGCGAGATATCCTGTACCTTGGCGAGCAGCACTTCCTTCCGTATCGTGGAATGTCCACGATCTATTGATAATGAAATTACTGCAAATCGCCAAAAAAACGCTCACGTTGTTCGCTGCAATTAATTCCAATCCCCAGATTATATACGTTGCATCCCAACCAATCACGTCTCGCAGGATTGCAAATGTGCCAAAATCTACAACCGCACCAATAGTTCCTGTTATTCCAAATTTAATAAACTGCTTTGCAATTTTTTGATATCGTGCAGGTACAACACTGATAACGGTATTTATAAACGAAGAGAGAAACATACCTTAGTGATGGATAACGTGTTCTACTGCGCCCCATTCTCCTTCACCATGCTCTGGAAGTAAGATAGTTACCTCGTCCCCTTCTTGTGCTTTGTAAAATGTTACGCTCGCAAGCAGTATCTTGTATGTTTTTTCCGGAGTTTTTACACCGAAATTTCCCATTTCATCTACGATGAGTGTCCCTACTACTCGTTTACGGTCGATAGGGTTTATTTGTTTATACATGAGTGCGCCATCCGTGTTTATGGTGAGCTTTAACACATCTCCTTCAACTAATTTAGATTTTGATGCGTAGTTTGGCGGAACAGGATATTCTTCGCCGTCGTTCCCCTGCATATTTTGCCCATCAAATACTCCTTCTATAACTCTCTCGCCCTCAAGTACAGGAGTATTATCCGTATCAGTTGATAAATCGCCACTATGTAATTCCTCTCCACTATCTGTAAGTGCTTGGCGAACATATTGAATGTTACGCTCGGCGTCTTCCAGACGTTGGGTAATAAGTGCGATAGTTCTAGGGTCAAAAGCCATATATGAAGTGTTTGTGTTCTTCTCTGCCCTCTATGATATACTAAAAAAAAATGTATGTCACGCACACGCATCTTTTGGACTATTCTTACCATTGTCATTATTGGGGTTATTCTGCGTTCGTATAATTTGACCGCGAGAAGTTTATGGTTTGATGAAGCTTTTTCTTGGAGACTAATTCAGTTTCCATTTCTTGAAATGATTATTCGAGACGGAAGAGACGTGCACCCACCGCTCTATTACATCGTTTTAAAAAGCTGGGCGTATGTGTTTGGAAGTTCCCTCCTTTCTCTAAGGTCGTTTTCAGTAGCAAGTGCAGGAGTTTCACTCGCAAGCGCATATCTATTTGTGGCATATGCACTTCGCTCAAGACGAGCCGGCATATATGCGGCCACACTTCTTGCCGTATCACCATGGGTTATTTCGTATGGATGGGAAGCGAGAATGTATCCGCTAGGTATGGTGTTTGCCCTTCTCTCTTCATACGCACTTTTACATGCAATACGCGATAAATCGTTTACATGGTTTTCTCTATATGGATTATTGGCTGTAGCACTTGCATATACTCACTAC
>CAYIHP010000139.1:0-1626 GCA_964363175.1 uncultured Candidatus Saccharibacteria bacterium | reverse complement strand
AAATCTCGCCTGAGAAAAGCAATTTCTGCGCTCGCTTAACGACAAAGCCCAATAATAAGCATCGTAACAATGGATCTTGCATCCATTGTTGTTGTAATGAGAGATTTTTCAACTGCGGATATTTTACTCATTATTTCGCTTATTGTAGGAACGGAAAGCCTACTTGCCCCTTGCATAGCTTTGCCAATAGCAATGGGGTGGAAATGAGTTTTTTTGTGAATACTTTCTACAGACTGCCCCGCATCCTTCCCCATCCGTACGGCCAAAAAAAGGCGAAACTGATACGCAAGCATTGCAAGAATAAAACGTTCCGATGCACCGTCATCCAGCATCTCAGAAAGTAGCCGTACGGCAAGAACTTGCTGTTTGCGAACAATTGCATCCAGTAATGGGAATGCGGTGGCAACGGCGGTATCTCTTTGCACCACAAGTTCATGAACGTCTGAAACTTGTACGGCACGTGGCAAAGCGAGAAGTTTGTCGACTTCACTTGCCGCAGCCCACACGTCAAACCCAGTTTTTGCAACAAGCGCCCTGCAAACATCTCTTGAAAGCCCTGGCGCATAATCCATAATCCAAGAAATCATGGCGTCTTCCGTTTTTGGTTGCTGATATTCTTTGGCAGATACAAGTTGCTTCATTTTTTTATAAAACGTGAGCCGTTTATCTACGCTTCTATCCCATAAAATGATATTTCCTGTTTTTGTTTTCTCGAGGTATAAGAGAATACCCTCTCGTACATCTTCGGAATACACCGACGGATCCTCTAGCACAAGTAATATGTTCCCAAAAAGCGACCCTTTGGCGAGATTAAAGATATCTTCTAGTGAATCGCTTTGTATTCTTTCTTTATCTACAAAGTGAACTTGTGCGGAAACACTCCTGGCGTACTCGTGAATTCTTTTCCGCGCCGCAAACGTATCGTCCCCAAAGATATATTCGATCATTTTGCTTGCCACGTGACGGCAATTGCAGGATCTACTGCCATAATCCACACTTGCCCCTTTGTAAACGTGATTGGCTGTCCTTTTTCATCAAGGAAGTGAACTGGGTCTTTCTTCTCAAGTTCATTTTTAGTCCACGTTCCGTTGATAGCCTTGCCATCCTGATATACCGTAAGGTCCCCTTTTCCTTCAATTGCCATGTCGTTGTAGCCCCCCTCTCCATCTGCAAAGGTGTTTGTTGCGCGCATGACTGCAATCACGCTTGGTGCGACTGGTTGTTTATCTTCTGCATCAATTTGTTTTACCCCAGCCCAATACCGCTGATATCGGTTTGTTTCCTTATTATATTCAAAGCTTACTCGAAATGCCCCTGGCCACGCGATATCTAACGTCCCTCCTGCAATTCTTTCGCTCAGCGCAATGTCGTCTTTAAAATTATATCCTTTAAATACGGTTGTTGTTCTGTATCCTAATTTTTCCAATGCATTCCACATACGCTCATATGTGGTAAATCCATTATATGGCGCCGGAAGATGGTTTTTACGGAAAAAAGCGCTATGTGGATTTGCAAGCGCACTGATAGTTTGAAATTCTCCTGCCGCAATACGGTTTAATGCATGGTAACTACCTCCCCAATGGCCCATAATTCCATCAATTCCTGCAAGCAGAAACAGGTAATCAT
>CAYIHP010000138.1:0-1636 GCA_964363175.1 uncultured Candidatus Saccharibacteria bacterium | reverse complement strand
CAATTGCAGCAGTGTATGATAGCATGCAAGGAACCAGCATTGCCGTAGGTGCTCAAAACGTACATCATGAAGAAAAAGGGGCGTTTACCGGAAGTGTTTCCGTTGCGTCTCTACGCGACTTTATCACGTGGTGTATTCTTGGGCACTCTGAGGTTCGAAGATCGCAGCTGGATACAGATGCTCTTGTCGCACAAAAAGCAAAAATTGTATTATCACACGGCATTCGTCCGATTGTATGTATTGGAGAAACGCAGGAACAGCACGACAGAGATGAAACTATTTCTGTTATTTCTGCGCAACTTGATGTATTGCTTGGTTTGCTTGATCGAGTTTCACTACTCAAAACAGTCATTGTATATGAACCAATATGGGCAATTGGAACTGGAAAGCTGCCAGATCCGAACGAGGTGTTTGAAGTACTCTTGTTTATTCGCAAACGTATTGCGGGGCATTTCGACATAGAACTGGCAGACCGAGTATATTTATTATATGGAGGAAGTGTGCAGGCAAATAATGTAAGTTCTTATATTGCAGGCCCAGGAGCAGATGGGGTGCTCATTGGCGGCGCGTCTATTCATCCGAGAGATTTTATTGACATCGTATCTCGTGTATCATTGGCGTATGCTGTCTAAGGTTCAACAAATACTTACGGATGCAATGCAGGCAGATTATGCAATTGGCGCGTTTAATACGTCTAATATGGAAATTGCCCAAGCTATTGTACGTGCAGCTGTTGCAAAAAAATCTCCCATTATTGTGCAAACCTCAGAAGGTGCGATTGAATATGCAGGTCTTTCACTTATTGCTGGGATTATTAAAATTCTTGCACAAGAAAGCAGCGTACCGGTAATCCTGCACCTAGATCACGGTAAAAGTATTGAAACGGTGAAGCGTTGTATTGAAAATGGGTATACGTCGGTGATGATCGATAGTTCTACGTTACCATTTAGTGAAAATATGAAAAAAACTGCAGAAGTTGTGGAGTACGCGCACGCGCGTGGTGTATGGGTAGAGGCAGAACTGGGCGCCATTGTAGGGAAAGAAGGAGTAAAAGATTTACATGGCAGTACTACACCAGATTCTTTTTTGACAGACCCAAAGCAGGCAGCAGAATTTGTGGAAAAAACAGGAATAGACAGCCTTGCGGTATCTGTCGGTACTATTCACGGTGCATTTACCGGGCAAGAGTATATTCGTTTTGAACTATTAGAAGAAGTGCAGAAAGCCGTGGCTCATATTCCGCTTGTCCTACACGGCGCATCAGGAATTGCGAGTGAACATTTACAAAAGGCTTGTAAAGGGCATGTGAGTAAGGTAAATGTTGATACGGAACTACGAGTTGCGTTTGAAAAAGCGTGCGGGGAGTATTTTAAAACTTCCCATGAATCTTTTGACCCAAGGAGTATTGTGGGCCCTGCGCGAGATGCAGTACAAAAAACAGTAGAAGAAAAAATAGATTTATTTGGCTCTGCTGGCACTTCTGAGATATACTAACGTCATGGATGTATTAGCTATAGGAGACACGACCGAAGATATTTTTCTTCAAATGCACGATGCAAGCATGCAGTGCGATGTAGACGGAAAGAAGTGCATGATTTGTTTTGATTTTGGAGAAAAAATAGCGGTTGAAAAGAAG
>CAYIHP010000137.1:0-1654 GCA_964363175.1 uncultured Candidatus Saccharibacteria bacterium | reverse complement strand
CAAGACCCAGATATTATTATGGTTGGTGAAATTCGAGACAAAGAAACGGCCGAGCTCTCGGTACATGCCGCATTAACGGGGCATTTGGTACTTTCTTCTATTCATACAAACAATGCAATTGGTGCCATACCTCGTCTCATTGATATGGGAATTGATGGGTTTTTACTTTCTGCAAGTGTGCGTTTGCTTGCTGCGCAGCGGCTTATTCCAAAGCTGTGCCAAAAATGTAAACAACAAGAGCCTCTTACGGATACTACGCTTGCAAAAATCATAGAAGACTTGCGCGGTATTCCAGATGCTGCAAAACAAGATGAAAATCAGAAAAATCCGAAATTCTTGTATAAGAGCCCTGGCTGCCCGGAGTGCAAAGAAATGGGCGTTTCTGGTCGAATTGCAATTATTGAAATTGTTCCAATTAGTCGTGCTATGCGCATGGCAATGAATGAATTTTCTGGATTTGACCAACTTGCTGCTATCGCAAAAAAGGAAGGGATGATTTCTATGCGGCAAGAAGGCACATTAAAAGCCTTGATGGGTGAAGTGAGATACGAAGATGTAATTCGAGTTACTTCTGAAACGGAACTATAAGGTGTATACTAAAGGTATAATTATTCTATGGAAAAACACACATCAATTTACTTAGTAGAAGACGATTCTTTTATTTCGAACATGTACCAAACAAAACTGCGCAATGCAGGCTACGTAGTTGAAGTTGCATCAGATGGG
The DNA here is from genome assembly GCA_964363175.1 of uncultured Candidatus Saccharibacteria bacterium. GTDB lineage: Bacteria > Patescibacteriota > Andersenbacteria > UBA10190 > UBA10190 > HO2-45-11b. The sequence goes on along the minus strand of CAYIHP010000137.1, from coordinate 928 downwards.
GAAGAGGCTTGGAAACGTTTACAAGAGGGTCCCGCCCCAGATTTGTTATTGCTCGATGTAGTGCTGCCAAAAAAGGATGGGTTTGAGATATTAGAAGACATTCGAAAAAATGAAAAGACAAAACATCTTGCTGTTATTCTGCTTACGAACCTTGGTCAAAAACCAGACGTGGAGCGCGGAATAAAACTTGGCGCTGATGATTATATTATTAAGGCGCACTACACACCCTCTGAAGTAATGGAAAAAATAGAGAAAGTTTTAGGTGGAAAAAAAGCCTCTGCGTAGGCACGCCGTATGCGTTTACTTGACGATTTGCTCAAAGAGGGACAGGGAGCTGGGGCTTCTGATATTCATATTAGCTTGGGGAGAGTTCCTTTTTTCCGCATCAATGGAACGCTTACACCAATTGGCAATGAAATAATTTCAGAAGAAGAGGGCATGGCGATGATGAACCAGATGCTGGGGACAGAGAATACAAACGCAAGTCAGCTAAAAGAAAAACGCCAAGTAGATTTTTCGTATTCCCTGCCAGATGGTTCCAGGTTTCGAGTAAACGTGTTTTATCACATGGATCAGATAGCTGCTGTGCTTCGTATTATTCCTACACACATTTTAAGTATAGAAGAACTGCATTTACCTCCTCAAATTTTGCAATTTGCAGAATTTAAACAAGGATTTGTATTGGTTGTAGGGCCGGCAGGTCAAGGCAAATCAACCACACTCGCAGCAATTATTGAATACATCAATAAAACCCGTAGGGCACATATTATAACAATCGAAGACCCAATCGAGTATTTATTCAAAGACGATAAATCTATTATAGATCAAAGAGAAGTGGGGCACGATGCGCCATCATTCGCGGAAGCAATTCGTGTAACACTCAGACAAGATCCAAACGTCATCATGGTGGGTGAAATTAGAGACATCG
>CAYIHP010000136.1:0-1715 GCA_964363175.1 uncultured Candidatus Saccharibacteria bacterium | reverse complement strand
GAAGTCAATATAAAAATAAAAATTGTTGCAACCAATGGAAAATATTTTTCTGCTTTTTCCATTGAGCCCAAAGTTGATTCCATCAATCCCAAAAGACCCTCTACCCCCATTTCAACCGCTCCCTGCAATTTTCCAGGCACCAGCCTAATTTTGCTTCTCAAAACAAGGGAGAAAATTACAAGCACCAAAGAAGCAATTAATGTCATCAAAAGTCCGTTGGTTACGTTAAAACCAGCTATGTCAAATAATTGCTGCGCTTTTAAAGATATCTCTTCCATAAAAATTTTGGCGGGTGAACCGCAAAAATCAAGTTTTATTATACATCCGTTTTTTAAGAATTGCAATATTTTTTTATTTTAAAAAAGGCCGTGGGCTGAACCCGCGGTCTTAGATTGCTTATTCGCAATCTTCCGGAAACGGTATATCAAACCGTCTCCCCAGCGAACTCCTCGCTTCTTCGTCTTGTTTTTTCTTCTTTTGCCTGATTTTCTGCGACGATACAGCCGTATCGTACCAGGTGAAGCTCAGGTCAGGATTTGAAGCAAATCGCCCCAAAACCCTGAGGGTTTCCGCGCGGCTTTCGTCATCGTACAGAAAAGCAAAAACCTCTCCAGGCTTTTCAAGCGCGATTACGTTTATTTCATGCCCGCACGAACAAGACAAAGCTCCTACTCTTTTAAAAATCAAAACCGCAATTTCTCTCATTGAATCGATGTCCATACTTCCCTCCTCTGTTATCAAGAAGCTACGAGCCCCTATTCCTAGAAACCATGCCCATTGTTCTAGATATACTCCTTACCTAGATATACTCCTTACAATGAAAAAAGCAAACCACGTAATACGTGGCAAGCAAAACGCCCCTCTACGAAGGGGCGTTTACGCTGTCTGCATATTGGCTGCAGACGGCCCTGAATATACAATGCGTACAAAAAAAGTCCGAAGCCGAAGCCTCGGGCTTACTGCAGCAGAACTTCGCTAAAATTGAATAAATGAAGTTCTGCCTGGCCGTCTTCATCCACTGTAGCAAGCGAGCACGTATTGCAGTTCCAGCAACCACAGTTAAGGTACTCAGGCATCCGCCTGCCCCTAATAGTGACGGACTTATCGTGCTTAGCCTTATGCGCGTGACCGCAGATTATCACATCGAATCTGCGGTGCCTCCTTGCATATCTTTTTGCCCTATTGGCAATTCGAATAGAAAACTTCTCGTGATGCTGATCCATCCATTTGGCGATATGCCTTCCCTGCTTGTCCATCTTGTGCACGAACCGGATGATAACCAGGGAAATCCTGTTTGCAAACGGTATGTCAAATATGGGATGGAATGGATCAAACTGATGCCCGTGCATCACGCAAATCTTCCGTCCTCCAGCTTCCCACACGAATTTGTCTACGGGCCTTACTCCAATAAACCTCCAGATAGAGTCTTTGGGCGGCGGGTCATGGTTCCCCAGCACACACACCAGTTTGCCGCGAATCTCGCTAAAGTACACCAACAATTCGCGCTCTTCCTTGCTCAAGCCGTTGCCAAGCTCAAACTAATCTCCATTGATGACCAGCGGGTTGAATTTAGAGCTCTGCAAAAACCTTAACAGGTCTTTTACTGGACAACCCATCCCTCCAAGGAGCAGGTCAGACAAAATCAGAACATCTGTGTTTATGTTCATCACAACGCCTCTCTTGTTCTCAAGGAGCGGGAAAAAACGAACTTGTAC
>CAYIHP010000135.1:0-1720 GCA_964363175.1 uncultured Candidatus Saccharibacteria bacterium | reverse complement strand
TGAAATAATTGCATGCGGAATAAGAGCCGTAATTTGATCAACTGCTGCTTTCACCGCAGTATCCAATTTATCAAGCTCTGTCTCTTCTTCTTTATTTAAAGCTTCTTTTTTCTTGTCCCGATCTGGTGCATCTTTTGCAAGCGTAGATCGCAATTGTTTGTATCCATTTTTAATTGCTTCTCTTTTTGACTCTCCTTCACGATGCAATCGTTCAACAATTTCCTTTTTCTTATTGTTGTCTACAGAAATAATAATATATGATGCAAAATAAATAACTTTTTCAAGCTTTCCAACATTAATACTCAGCAGGAGTCCCATTTTTGACGGTACGCCTCGGAGGAACCAAATGTGGGAAACTGGCGTTGCAAGGCTGATGTGAGCCATGCGCTCTCGTCTTACAATAGAGCGAGCAACTTCCACTCCACATTTATCACATACAATTCCTTTATATCTTATTCGACGGTACTTTCCGCAATAACATTCCCAGTCTTTTGTAGGACCAAAAATACGCTCGTCAAACAAACCATCTTTTTCTGGTTTTTGCGTACGATAGTTTATCGTTTCAGGTTTTGTTATTTCACCATGAGACCAGTCCAAAATAGCTTCCGGAGATGCTAATTTGAGCCTTATTGAGGTAAAATCTGCTTTTGGTTGTACAACATTTTCCATAGTCTGTTTTGTTTAACGGTTATACCCTGTGCGCTCCGTGGGAGCGTCATCGGTCGGCTTAACTCTCCCTACTAATTCCACGTCGAGCGCTAATCCTTTTAATTCATTCACGAGTACATCAAATGCAGCAGGGGTGTGAGGAGGTTGAATTTGTCCACCCTTTACAATTGTTTCATACGTCTTGCTTCTTCCAGCAACGTCATCAGATTTTACCGTCAATATTTCTTGCAATGTATGCGCAGCGCCGTATGCCTCGAGTGCCCAAACTTCCATCTCTCCAAATCGCTGCCCACCGAATTGTGCTTTTCCTCCAAGCGGTTGCTGCGTAACTAACGAGTATGGACCAGTAGATCGCATATGGATTTTGTCCTCAACTAAATGATGGAGCTTGAGAATATACATCACACCAACCGTCACTTTGCGGTCAAACTTATCGCCGGAAAGTCCGTCATATAAATCAACCTTACCGTCTTCAGGAAGCCCAGCTTCAACCAACTGTTCTCGAATTTCTTCTTCTAATACTCCGGAGAATGAAGGAGACGCAGCATGGAAATCCAGTTTTTCTGCAGCCCACCCAAGATGCGTTTCTAAAATCTGCCCAATGTTCATACGAGATGCAACACCGAGTGGGTTCAACACCACGTCTACTGGCTTTCCGTCTGCTAAGTACGGCATATCTTCTTCAGCAACTATTTTTGCAATAACACCTTTGTTTCCGTGACGCCCAGCTAACTTGTCTCCAACTTGCAGCTTTCTAAATTGCGCAATGCTGATTTGGATTTGTTTAATAACTCCGGAAGGAAGCTTGTCCGCATCATCTCGAGAAAACACTTTAATATCTACCACTTTTCCACGTTCACCGTGTTGCAAATAAAGTGAGGTATCTTTTACGTCTTTTGCTTTTTCTCCGAAGATTGCGCGAAGTAATCGCTCTTCAGGAGTTAAGTCTGTTTCTCCTTTATTAGTAACTTTTCCAACAAGAATGTCTCCGCTTCTCACTTCTGCACCAATGCGCACAATTCCTTCTTCGTCCAAGTTACGAAGCTTTTCT
>CAYIHP010000134.1:0-1728 GCA_964363175.1 uncultured Candidatus Saccharibacteria bacterium | reverse complement strand
CGGGACACGTGCTTTGGGATGAGACGAGAATTCCGGTAAATCATGGTGACCATATTCATAATATCCATGGGTCAGCATCCGGGTTACGAAGGGAATTTGCGCGATCGGTGAGGTATCCGCGCAAACTGACGGCTGACCAGGGGTTTTTGTACATTATGGCGCACAAGAGAAACGGTTTTCGCTATGCTCATGAGGCAACCATATATTACAGGTCAGTGAGTACGCTGAAAGACTACGCGACACAGGGAACGCGTGCAATATATAAAGATAAACAGATGCTCGCAGAATACTTTGGAGATTGGATATATGAGCTGTACAAAATTCCAGGGCAATACAAAGTGCGAGCGGTCGCAAAAAGACTCTTACAAAGTCCGCTGTATACCGCTTTGACTATTGTGCTTGGCCTGGGGCTAAGACTTTTCCCAAAAGAAGATACGTTGAACGACTTGGGAATGTGGAAGATGGCTACTTCCACAAAGGAAGGCATAGCTCGCATATAGAGAAAGGAGTATATGAAGAATCAATCTACGAGTGTTACCGTTGGCATACCAACGTATTACGGCGGATCAAGCCTCGTGAAAACCGTTGAGAGCATACGGGCATCAACATACGACGGGCCGTTGACGATACTGGTGTCTGTTGATGGAAAACCACTCGATTCAGATATTCGCAAACAGCTAATAGATTTAGGGGTGCGCGTCATAGAAAACAAGGAACGAGGAGGCCAGGTTGCGCGCATACGACAAATTGTGTCTCTGTGTGAGACGGATCTTCTTATCCAGACACAGGATGATATTTTGTTTACCCCACACACCGTTACAGAGCTTGTGAAAGGCTTTGAGGAGCACCCCAATGTGACCATGGAATCAGGTAAAGTCGTGCCACTTCCTGCAACAAATTTTTTCGAGAAGGTAGTCCACGTTGGCGTATCCATAAGCTATACGATAGGTAAGCATTGGAACCGAGGGGACAACTATTTTTTGGCCGGTGGACGGTGTCTGGCATTTCAAACCGAAATGGCCAAGAAGCTTGATATGCCTGAAGAAGTCTTAAATTCCGATACATATCTCTACTTCCTCAATCAGAAACTTGGAGGCTCGTTTTATCATGTCCCGTCAGCCATCTATTTCATGAGGAGCCCAAAAACACTTGCTGACCATATGAAACAGAGCAAGAAATATCAGCACGTTTCGAAAGAAATACAACATTATCTGGGCATTGACATCACTAATGTTCAGCCTTTACCGGCTTCATTGCGCGTCTTGGCATTCGTGCAAGAACTCCTTCGCAATCCATTGCTCGCTCTTTGCTATCTGGGGGTTTTGTTCTATACGAGGTCGCAGGGAAAAGATATGTATGAGAACGTTACCAGGTTTTGGGATACTGACGCTTCAACGAAAGAACTATGAAATTACGTAAGACAACAGTAACTGTCGCCCTAAGCGCTTACAACGAGGAGCAGAATATTCTGGATTTTTTGCAATCTGTGCTCAATCAAGAGGAGGATGGATTTGTGTTGGAAAAAATTATTGTTGTGTCAGATGGGTCAACTGATCAGACGGTACAAAAAACTAAGTCACTGAAGTCTTCCAAAATTAAAGTTAAAGAATATAAGAAAAGAATAGGTAAATCTACAAGATTAAATGAAATCTATAAATCCTTGACGAGTGATATTTTAGTCCAATCTGATGCTGATGCTATTTTCGCACATCCATACGTAATTCGTAA
>CAYIHP010000133.1:0-1753 GCA_964363175.1 uncultured Candidatus Saccharibacteria bacterium | reverse complement strand
GGAGCCAATTCACTCAGATAAAACTGGTAGGAACGACACATGCCCTTGCGGATCTGGTAAGAAGTTCAAGAAGTGTCATGGTGCGTAAAAAAGAGACCCGTCTCGAGTGACCTTTTGTTTTATATATTTGTTACAATATACGGATATGTCACCCGACGTTATTCAAGCGCTTATCCTCGACTATCGCTATTGGATACTCATCCCACTCACGTTTATCGAGGGGCCTATTATTGGTTTTATTGCGGGAGTCCTTGCGAAGCTTGGTTACTTTAACCCATTTGTTGCATTTTCGATTTTTATATTTCGCGACATTATTATGGATGCGCTCTATTATCTTCTTGGAAGAAAATTTGAAAGTACGCGTTTTTCTGAGAAGATGCTAGGGCTTCTTAAGGTTACGCCAGACCATTTGGACTCAGTGCGAAAACTGTGGGAAGCACACGGGCTCCGCACAATGTTTCTGGGTAAACTTTCTTATGGGATTGCTCACGCTTTTCTCTTTGTTGCGGGGATGGTAAAAATGCCCTTTCCTCGGTTCTTTCGATACGCGCTCGTTGTCGCCTTTGTGAACTATGGAGGATTATTCCTTTTGGGTTATTTTGCGGGAGGTGCTTTTGGAGGGCTTACTGGTCTGATATCTAATATTCTCTATGCCGTGGGAGTTCTCGCCCTTGTTGTATCTAGCTACTATGTCTTCTCGTTTTACATGCGTAAGAGACTTATAGAGGAAGAAAAGCTTGTTATTGATCTTGATCATGGAAACAAATAAGAAATTACGCATTGCAATGGTGTGTGACCCTATTGGTAACTACAAGGCAGGGGTCATAGTTTCCGCAACCCGGTTTGCAAAACTACTGCAGGACCGTGGCCACCATGTTATTTTCATTGGGGCGTGCTCAAGGGAGAATCCATCAGATGACCATTACCATGACATGAAAGCATATCGTTTTCGAAGTGTTCCATTGCCAAAATCTGGCGGATGGAACCTTGCTTTTCCAACTATTGCAGAAATAAAAAAAATATTAATTACTGAAGATATTGATGTGGTTCATGTAGTGCTTCCTATGACTGCTGCAATAGTTACCGTTAAGGCAGCCCGTTCACTCGGGATTAAGATTGTTGCTCATTCGCACTCGCAACCAGAAAACCTTTTCATGGATGCACCTAAGTTTGCTCGACCATTCCTCGATGATTCGTGGAATAAATTTCTTGCATGGCTCTATAGTAAAGCAGAGATTATCATTTATCCTTCAAAGCATGCGTACAATCTACTCGATAACTTGACCCCAGAAGGGAAACCATCTGTAGTGATTAGTAATGGTATCAATACAAAAGATTTTTATCCTACCGATGTCGGTGATTTTAATGAACGATATAACGTTCCACAAGATACGGTAAAAATTGTTTTTGTGGGGAGGTTATTCCCAGAGAAATCTGTAGACACGCTTATTGCAGCGGTTCCACATATTGTGGCGGTACATCCCAATATGCATATTATGATAGTTGGCAGCGGTCATTTGCGTCCAAAACTTGAAGAACTTGTCGAGGATCTCGGAGTAGGAGAATACGTTTCATTTCTTGGGTTAGTGAGCGATGAAGACAAAATCCACGCATACAATGCGAGTGATATTTTTGTGTTGCCATCACTTGCGGAGCTTGAGGGGATGGTCGTGCTCGAGGCAATGGCATGCGGGAAGCCCATTATTATTTCAGACGCAAAGATGAGCGCTTCAAGGCACTTTGTTGATGGGAA
>CAYIHP010000132.1:0-1785 GCA_964363175.1 uncultured Candidatus Saccharibacteria bacterium | reverse complement strand
AAACGGGGTGAATTACGATCCTGCTTTCCGAGCAAAATATCCAAATGTTAATGAATATGGCACCTACGCTGTTTGTTGGTTTGATTATCTTTCAAATGAAGATGAGACTATTGTTCGGAGTCTTCCTGCCACTGGAAATAGTGGAAAAATAAGTGATTACTGTAAGTAAATTTAAACACTTGAAGAATGAACTTTCAGAATAGACGGTTCACTTTACAATACCGGCTCTAAATCTTTTCTTTGAGAAAGTTTGGCTCCAAGAGTGTAGCGATCATAGCCATGGGTAAACATCGCAAGGCTCGTGCCGATGAGAATAATGTGCGGCCAAATCGCTTCACCAAAAAAGAGAATAGAAAGAGTAAGGAACGACAAGAATACGAGCGACGTAAACCGCACCTCAAACCCAATAATGAAAAAGATTCCGACAAGAACTTCTATAATAAATGCGCCCAACACAATGAAACTCGGATCGAATGGAAAGTAATTGGTCAGATGGTATTTCTCGATTGTAGAGAGTGCTAAGCCGCCGTGGGAATATTTGGCATACACTGACGCATAGATTAACGAGAAACCGAAAAAAACTCGCAACATAAAAAACTTATATTTATGCAAATGATGTTCAATATTTTTTTCGAAGGTTGGGATTTTTACTTTAAAAAGTACGTAGCCACTACCAAATAGCATGAGCGCTAAAGCCTCACCAAAGTATGTGCCATAATTGAGCATGTACGTCTTGTACTGGAATAAAAATGAAAGAAACATCACAAATGCTGCACTTGCAGCCAGGCGCGGATATATTCCAAAAAGTATGCATCCGCCAAAGAGAATAAAGCAAAACCGAACAATGCCAGCAGATGCGCCAAAAAGATCCTGCAAAGGTAATTCCGTACCAAACGCTGCGTTATAATACCCGCTAGCAATAAGCGCCAAGCCTAATGTGCATTGAGTAATAAGTGGTGCGAAATGCTTAATTCTATGAAGAAACGGGTCAAGAAATTTTTCTATAAGCGTCATCCTTGATATCGCTAACACAGCAATAACGATAACCACTCCAATGAGTCCAGATAGCAAAAACTGTTTAAAATGGGCTTCAATAGTCTCTATAAAGTTAGTTGTTGGGACAGAAAAGGCATGTTCAATTTCGTCCTGATCAAGCACGTATACCTCATGCGCGCGCACTACAGAAATTGGCATACAAAGCACAACAAGCAAAAGAATAGCTATATACATCCATTTCATACGTTCAGTATACTCCTTTATTAAGCTAAATGAGTATATACTGAAATTATAATATTCTAATTTCAACTGTATGATGCTTACTATTCTTATCCTTTCCGTAATTGGCGCAGTGCTGTGTGCCGTTGTCGGCACGGTGTGGTATTCAAATGCAACCCCGATGGGAAAACTTCATATGCAGTATCTTGGGTTTGATAAGCTGTCTGAACAAGAAAAGAAAAAGAAAATACAAGAAGCAATGCCGACGATGCCGAAAATATATGCTGCGCAAATTGGACTTTCATTCCTTACATCGTTTGCAACAGTATTCATCGTAACGCTCAGTATACAAAACAATGTACCGGCAGTAATGGCTATTGGGTTTGTGGCATTTAACTGGCTTGCATTTATGGTGCCGATTATTGGTCAGGGAATACTATGGAGTAATTGCGATCCAAAACTTGCATGGAAAAAGTTCTTCTCAGATAGTCTTTCAAACCTTGTATCAGTGTTGATCATTGCATTCTTAGCAAGTTTCTTTGCGTAAATTATTGAACCACTGCATTCTTT
>CAYIHP010000131.1:0-1849 GCA_964363175.1 uncultured Candidatus Saccharibacteria bacterium | reverse complement strand
CCAGTTGGTCGCCAACGCCGCGCTGGTTGGGATTTTTTGATACGTTCCATAAATACAATATATCACGATATCTTGATTTTATACCTATTTACAGCTAGTATTGCCTCTATGCCTAGTAGACGACGTAGATACAGACATCGACCAAAGATAGAGGTAAAGAAACCTCCCGCTAACCTGGAAATATCCGCTCCTGAAGTGCGGTTAATTGGCGTGGATGGCGCCCAGCTTGGGGTATTTGCCATTGCAGACGCTATAGCCCGTGCCCAAGAAGACGGGACAGACTTGGTGATGGTTGCAGATAAAGCTAACCCTCCCGTTGTACGTATTATGGATTTAGGGAAGCACTTATACGAAAAACGCAAAAAAGACGCCAAGCAAAAATCAAAAAGCAAAGAAAAAGAAACAAAAGGGCTTCGAATAGGGTTAAAAACAGATGACCATGACTGGAACCTGCGACTTTCCCAAGCCAGCGAGTTTATCCAAGCAGGCCACAAAGTGAAGCTGGAAATTCGCCTCAGAGGCAGAGAAAAGCAGCGCTTTGACTTAGCGGAAGGAAAATTGCGCGAGTTTATTGCCGGGGTACCTGGAGGTGCAAGAGCAGAGGATTCATTCGCTCGGTCTCAACATGGACTAACCGTCTTATTGACGAAAATAAGCTGAGGCTGTAGTATTGAAACCTATGAAGCAAAAGACGAAAAAAGCTGCGGTAAAACGTTTTACTTTCTCCTCAACAGGGAAGGTGCAACGCCGAGCTACAAAACAAGCTCATTTTAACGGGCTTGATTCCGGAAGAGAAACACGAAAGAAACATAGCGACCACTCACTGCACAAAGCAGATGCTGGTCGAATAAACCGTTTAATACCATACGCTTAAATTTTCTCACTATGTCGCGCGCACCACGAAGCATTCCAAAACGAAAACGTCACAAAAAATGGATCAAACGAGCCAAAGGTTTTCGTGGACGCAGAAGCAAAATTTTTAAGCTTGCAAAAGAAGCTGTATTAAAAGCTGGGCTATATGCTTTTCGAGATCGAAGAAAAAAGAAGGCAGTATTTCGCTCTCAGTGGCAAATGCACATTAACGCCGCAGTTCGACCGCTTGGAATGACCTATTCTACGTTTATTCACGCGATGAGAAAAAATAACGTTGTGCTTGATAGAAAAGTTCTGGCAGAACTTGCAGAAAGCCAACCCGAAGTATTTGCAAAGATAGTTGAAAAAGTGAAAGGGTAGTCGTAAAGAGGAACACAAGTTATCGTTGTCATTCCGGGCTACGACCCGGAATCCACGTGTCTGGATGCCGGATCACGGTCCGGCATGACAAATAAAAATCATTTTTCTGATATAATACTGACATATGAACATACTTGTAACCGGTGGGGCGGGATTTATCGGAAGCCATTTAATTGAACGCTTATTGCAACGAGGCGACAGTGTTATTTGCGTAGACAACTATTTTACCGGGCAAAAAAAGAATATTGAACCATTTCTAAGCAATCCAAATTTTTCTGTACGAGAGCACGACATCGTTCAGCCCCTTATGGATGTAGACGCCGACCAAATATATAACCTTGCATGCCCCGCTTCCCCCATTCACTATCAATACAATCCGATAAAGACCATAAAGACATCTACTGTTGGCATGATAAACATGTTGGGCCTTGCAAAACGCTGCGGAGCGCGCATTTTGCAAGCATCAACTTCTGAAGTATATGGCGACCCTAAAATTCACCCGCAGGTAGAATCGTACTGGGGAAATGTAAACCCGATTGGTATTCGCAGTTGTTACGACGAAGGAAAACGCGTTGCAGAAACATTGTGTATGGATTATCACCGATCCCACAATCTT
>CAYIHP010000130.1:0-1873 GCA_964363175.1 uncultured Candidatus Saccharibacteria bacterium | reverse complement strand
AAGACGCACTTGTTGCGGCTACATACCTGTGCATTGCTCACAGTGGCGGTACAACGCCTTTTCAGCAGATTCTTGATGCTGTGGGCAATGCTGCTCATCGCCAGGGTATCTCCACATGGATGGAATCTTTCGCACCTGTTCGTTTCGTCAAGGACAAAGTCTTGCTGCATAAAGACAACTGGGCAAAGCTGGATAAAGTCGCTGCATTGGCTGACTTTGAAGCCTTTATGCAGTCATTGGGTGCTAATGACGACGGCAAAAAGTGGTATCAAATTGCCAAAGAGAAGAATGTTACCGAGTCAATTTTCAACCCTGAAAGCCGCATTAACGCGCTGCTCAAGGCATTGGATGGCCATGAATACGGCACTCTCGCCGGTTATATCCGCGAAGCTGTGGACAAGTACAACTCGGCCCAAGACTTGGCCGCTAAAGTAGTTGCGTCAATGGCTGCTGATAAAATCGAAGCATAAGTAACTCGTAGGTGCTTCAGGAAGGGGTCGCTAAGGCCTCCTCCTTAGGTTCTTATTGTCTGGATAACCCATAGGGTGCATTTTGCCCTGCGTCGATTCTAGGCCCCTTCCCGTCAGTTTGGCGGGCATTAACCACGAAAGGAAGCGCCATGAAAGCCAGGATTGAGTTTTTGAACCATCTGTATGTCCAGGGTGTTTATTCGTATGACCACTATCGCAGCGAAGCCGCGAAGATACTTGGTTCACTCGATTGGCAAAGACGTATACAGTACGAGAATATGCTGTTTACTACCTTTGCGTAGTGAGTCGCGCGAAGTTGGCCTCCGTTATGGCATTGTCTATGTCTTCTAACAGGTCGTCAGCCTCTTTACGTTTCATGGCGCGGTACATCGGGCCACGCACTCTTTCCAGGTGCTGTAACCGCGCTTTCGCCTTACGTTCGTTGTTCTCCGCGTATACCACGGCCGCTATCGCCTGCCTCGCCCTTTTTTCCTTGGCCCGTGCATCTATTTCTTGAACCACTTTCTCGCGGGCTATGACGCCGCAGGGTAAACACCATCCAAGTCGGTGGTGTTCAGTTACTTTACCGCACTTTACGCATTCAGTGAACATGCTACTCTCCTATCGTTGGTAATAGCCGCATCGTACGCCTTGTTTGTATTAATGTCAACATATTTTTGCTAAACCATTGATATCGCGAGAGACGGCATTGTAGCGGAGATACTCCAAACTGTTCTGTTGAGTTGTGTTTTATTGTGTTTTCCCAATGGCACTGGGGCTTCTACCTATCTATTATTACAATAATACAATAAATAGGAAATATAGAAGCCCCGTATGAGAAAATATTTTGTGTTGTGCAGGAAAAATATTATTCCCAGTATAAAATTGACTCATGTTTTGCCAATTTCCGACTTTCTGTTTCATTGCCGCCCACGAAGCCCGCTGCCATTGGGAAAACATATTAAAACACAACTCATTTTTTGCCCTTATTTGTGTTTTATTGTACCCCGTTTTGTGTTTTATTGCACAAATTTTAGGCAGAACTGCGGGTAAACGCGGAAAAATGAGAGAGAAATAGAGTTTTAGAGTGTCAAATATCTGACAAATGTTTGTCATCGCGGTGACAGGATAGTGCTTGACTTGTGGCAAATGTTTGTCAACGCAGCGACAAAATAGTGCTTGACTCGTGACAATATTCTGCCATACTAATGACACTGCAAAACCGCAGAAATTGGAGAACGACATGAAATTACGAGTAGAACTAGACGCCGACGATACAAAAATGTGGGAAACCATAGTTTCCAGACCCGAATTCAAAAGTACTTTGCGTGGTGGTGTAATTTCTCGCCTCATGCACAGTTACCTCAATCCGCCAATTCACTACACTACCGCAGCACCGCCGA
>CAYIHP010000129.1:0-1882 GCA_964363175.1 uncultured Candidatus Saccharibacteria bacterium | reverse complement strand
CCCAAAGCGGCAACGGGAGAAACGCGGTTATGGATACCGGCACGACGCGGCCCCAATATTGGAAAAATGCGTTCGGGGACATGCCGGGTATTTTATTTGGCGGCGTAGGAGGGGGCGGAGGGCCTACCCGGCTCGTGATTCCCAAGCTTACGGATATCATCATGCAGAGCGGTCAAGATGTTCCATTTTACACCAAAATTATTATAGCCTTGAGCTCTTTCCTTATTGACTATGCAGTTTTTGCGCTTATTGCATCTATTGGTATTGGATTTTTCACGTGGCGTTATACGCGTGGCACTAGTATTCTTGCACATGCAAAACTATGGTTCCCTGTTGTTGGGAACCTTTTCCGCATGCTTTATCTTTCTCGTATTGCAGACAATATGTATGTTATGCTCGGCAATGGCATCTCAATGGTTCGTTCTTTGGAGATTACTGCAAAGGTGGTGGATAACGAGATTTTTCAAAAGATTCTTACCGATGCCGTAGTAGATGTGAAAGCGGGGGCACCTCTCTCAAAAACACTTGATGGACACAAGGAAATTCCAAATGTAATGATCCAAATGATCAAAGTTGGAGAGGAGACAGGAGAGCTTGGAAACATTCTGGAAAAGCTTTCCGTTTTTTACCAGCGTGAAGTTACAAATGCTATCAATACAGTGATTTCAATGATCGAACCAGCGATGATCGTAATGCTCGGAATTGGTGTTGGCGGAGTTCTTGCTTCGGTGCTTATTCCTATCTATCAGATCGCGGGGAATGTATAGTTGCAGAATTTAGGGGAAAAGATGGAAATTGGGCTGTTGCCTTTGGCAGCAGCCCAATTTCCATCTTTTCCCCTGTTGCATGAAAGAAAACAATAGTGATATAATAAAAGGGCGTGATTGGGAGGGTAACGATATGGCCATGTTACTCTCCCCATCTCGCGTAAAAAGAATTTATTAGGTTAATGTTACTCATATAAAAGTTTTAATTATCATGAACAAAAAAGGTTTTACACTTATCGAACTCTTGGTCGTCATCGCGATCATCGGTATCCTCGCATCAGTTGTTTTGGCATCACTCAACAGCGCACGTTCAAAGGGCGCTGATGCTGCTATTAAATCAAACGTAACAAATGCTCGCGCACAGGCTGAGCTTTTCTACGATAACAATTCAGGTGTATACTCAACTCTATGCACATCAGGAACTAATAATCTTACACAATTCATTACTGGCGCAACAAACGCAGGGAGTACTGCTGTTGTCTGTGCAGATAGTGATACTCAATGGGCACTCGAGGCTAAGTTGAAATCTTCTACGGTGTATTATTGCGTAGACAGTACTGGGGCAGCAGCTACATCATCTGCAAGCACTATTGCAGATGGAACTGATTATGTTTGTGGTGCATAATTTAATCTTTGATTAAATAAACAAAACATCCAGCCTCCTTAAAGAGGCTGGATGTTTTGTTTTATGGTAAAATGACAATATGGATTTTTTAGCACTTGTCATTGTTTTTCTGTTTGGAACTATTATCGGGAGTTTTTTGAATGTGGTGATTTATCGTTACAACAGTGGCACCTCGCCTCTCACAGGACGGTCACAGTGCTTCGCGTGTGGCAGGACTCTTGTGTGGTATGAGCTTTTCCCTGTTTTTAGTTTTTTCGCACAGAGAGGGCGATGCGGAAAATGCAAAGTGAAACTATCTTGGCAATACCCCGTCGTAGAAATCCTTTCAGGAATGATTTTTGTTGCCGTATTTTCACACGGGAAGTCAATCCCTGAAACAGTATTTCTTCTTACTATTTTCTCAACGCTCCTCGTTATTGCTGTGTATGATTTGCGCCACCAAATTATTCCTGACGGGCTCGCGTTTCTCTTTGCGATACTCGGACTTGCG
>CAYIHP010000128.1:0-1930 GCA_964363175.1 uncultured Candidatus Saccharibacteria bacterium | reverse complement strand
ACACCTGGTTGCCAATCAGGAGACACGGGTTCGACTCCCGTTACCCGCTCAAATTTTCGAAGAAAATTTTTCCCGCGAAGCTCGCGAGCGAAATGGAACGAAGCAACAAAACAAATCAATGCTACAATAATAAGAATCGCATTGAACTATGCACATAAAAGTCCTTCAACAAAGATACCGCAAAACAGCTCTCTTAGTGCTCGTTGGTACCGCAATTATTATTGGCCTATGTGTGCGCACCCAAAATCTTGGCGCACTTCATCCATTTGAAAACGACGAACAATCGTGGCTCCTCATGGGGACGTCTCTGCTACAGCAAGGAATACCTGTGTCATGGACTGTATTCTGGGATAAGTATCCCACTACTGAAATATTTCGCTATGGTGGATTAGAGCAATTGGTAGTTACTCCATTTCTCGACCATCCACCCTTATTTGGTTTATTCATAGGCGCTTGGGCCGCGCTTACGGGTAACAATACCTATCGACCCCTAGATTGGATGGCTCTTCGAATGCCAATGATAGCACTTGCTATGGGAACCATACTTTTTACCGGACTTTTCATAAATAAACTATTTCATTCAACTCTCGCTTCTGTGACCGCAATAGTCTTTTTGTTTTTCCCTGCACATATCGTTGCATCTCGGTTTATAGCCGCAGAACATGCAATTGCTTTTTTGTTTATGCTTAGCTTGTATGTATTTGCTGTTTTCGACTCAGAAAACAACAAAAATACACCCAAGGCGGCGCTTTGCATCACCATTATCGCACTGTGCAGTGGTATGGCGATATTACTCAAACTATCTGGCATTGTACTACCTGCAACCATTATTTTTCTTTCATTGTTTCGGAAAAATTGGCTTTTGCTTGGCGTTACACTGCTCGCAACGTCTATTTCTATATCCCTATTTTTACTGTACGGAAATTATTATGATTGGGGCATTTTTACGAGCGTACTTAGCGGACACTCTACACGACCTCAGTCGTTTTGGCATTTCTGGTCGATTTTTACACAAATGGACATAGGTAATTTTACCATGCGCGATCCTTCTTTCATTGCTGGTATGATTGGTCTGTTTACCCTGCTCACCAATACGAATATTGCATGGGAAAAACGCCTCACCCTCTTTGTTCCACTCCTCAACCTATCTTTGTTATTCCTGTTTGTTGCACCGGTTGAGTCATATGGGTGGTATAAATTTATTTGGTTTCCGTTCTTGGCTATTGGGCTTGGGTACGTGTTTACAGAGCTGTGGAGAGGCATGGTTGCCTATTACGTCCTTATCTTACCTTTTATTGCCAGTATGCTTGAGCAAAGCATGTTCATTGAGGCACACAGCCACAGAAAGATATGGCTCTTAGCATTTTATGGCTTCGTAGCTTTCTCAATTCTCCTACAACACTATGTTCCAAAAATAAAAATACTGCCGCTAGCATTTGGAATTTCAATTGCATTCCTTTTCTTCCTAGAATTAGCCTGGGTAAATACACTCATACCTGTATACTAGGAAGTACAACTATGAAACAATCGCTACTACAAAGAACCTGCGAACCATGCCAGGGCGGCGTACCGCCACTCACAAGAGAAGAGTTTGCGCCCATGCTCGATGAAATTAATTCTGCTTGGGAAGTAATTGATGACAAAAAACTGCATAGGGTATTTGAATTTGCTGCATTTATGGACTCTATTGCGTTTGTAAATAGGGTTGCAGCCATCGCAGAGAGGGAAGGACACCATCCAGACATTCAAATTCACTATAAGCAGGTGATACTAGAGCTATGGACGTTCAAGATTAACGGATTGTTTGATAACGACTTTATACTCGCGGCTAAAATCGATCAGATAGCCTAAAAAAGCGGTATACTCCACGGACACAGCTATAATATGCCTTTATATAGCGTTCAAATCGAATCGGGAGGTCAATCAATCG
>CAYIHP010000127.1:0-1953 GCA_964363175.1 uncultured Candidatus Saccharibacteria bacterium | reverse complement strand
ATTCGATACCAAAGAAGCGATTATTGTTCAGGTTTCGGATACTATTTCAGCAGCACGTCCTGGGGCTCGTAAAGAAAATATGGGTGAATATGTAAAGCGCATGGAAGACCTAGAGCAAATTGCAACAAGTTACACGGGTGTGAAAAAAGCGTATGCAATTTATGCAGGTCGAGAAATTCGCGTGTTCGTAGAACCAGGAGCGATAGACGATTTAGCAGCAATTACACTGGCCCAAAACATTGCAAAACAAATAGAACAAGAACTCACGTATCCGGGAGATGTGCGAGTGAATGTAATTAGAGAAATTAGGGCGGACGCGTTAGCGCGCTAAACGAGGTTGTAGCCAGTAGGCGGTAGGTTGTAGCATATAATTATGACTACTACCTCTCAAAAAATCGGACTCCACGTATCTGCCGCTGGCGGGCTTTCAAATGCCCCGGAGAACGCAAAGCAGATGAACGCGGAATGTTTCCAGTTCTTCTCACGAAGCCCTCGTGGCGGCGGTGCTGCAGTTATTACAGACGAACAAGCGGAGCTGTTTCGAAAGCGATCCAAAGACTATGGTTTTGAAAGCTACATCCATACTCCGTATTACATCAACTTTGCATCAAAAAATAATAAAATATATCACGGATCAATCAACGCAGTGCGCGAAGAGTTAATTCGTGGCACAAAACTGGGCGTGAAGTATGTGGTAACCCACTTGGGCAGCGCAAAAGATCATGTGGAGGATGCAAAATCTTCTACCGTGCCGGCATCTGCAATAAAGCAGGCGATTGAAGGACTGAAAAAGATATTCGAAACAGATGAAAATCTAACAACAGAACTTTTGCTCGAGATCAGTGCCGGCGCTGGTGCCGTACTTGGGGATTCATTTGATGAACTTGCGACACTACTTGAAGGCTTAAATAAACCCGATGTTCATGTGTGCCTAGATACGTGCCACATGTTTGCATCGGGCTATGATATTCGAACTGAAGAAACTCTAGAAAAAACGATGCAAGCATTCCGATCAAAAATCGGTATAAAGCATCTAAAATTAGTTCACATGAATGATTCTAAAAAAGAACTTGGGGCTCACCGAGACCTCCATGAGCATATGGGACTTGGCGCAATTGGAGCAAAGGGCCTGCAAGCAGTGCTCGCTCACAAAGATTTTCAACATGTGAACTTTATACTAGAAACAAAACATGATGAGCATATTGCAAAAGATTTAGAATTCTTGAAAAAACACAGATCATGACCGTGAAAACTAAAGCTCAAGCACTTCGAGCATTAAACGAAGAACAGCTCGCGGTAGTAATTGCCAACTCGAAGCTCCACGAAGGAACAAAGCAAGCCGTGCCAGGGGATGGTAACCCGGAAGCTGATATTCTTATTATTGGTGAAGCACCCGGCAAAAAAGAAGATGAGCTTGGTGTACCATTTGTGGGCGCTGCGGGGAAGTTGTTAGCATCGCTCCTAGAATCCATCGGTATGAAGCGGGAAGATATTTTTATCGCCAATGTGATAAAACATCGCCCTCCAGATAACCGCGATCCACTTCCTGAAGAAATTGAAGTGTACCGCCCATGGCTTGAAAAACAAATTGAGATTATCGACCCAAAAATCATCATAACCCTCGGGAGATTTTCTATGGATTTTATATTAGGCTCTGGGTTTGTAATATCTCAAATCCACGGACAGCCAAAACGTAAGAATGGCAGGGTAGTAGTTCCGCTGTATCATCCTGCAGCTGCTCTGTATTCTGGGAACTTACGGCCAGTCCTCTTTGAAGACTTTAAAAAAATCCCTAAGATTATTGAACTGGTAAAACAATCACAAAAACCGATGGAGAGGCAACAAAACTTGCTCTAAAACAAAAAAAACTTTATTGTTGCTTTACGGCTCAGATGGCGGAATCGGTATACGCGCATCCTTGAGGTGGATGTGGGAGCAATCCCGTGCAGGTTC
>CAYIHP010000126.1:0-1972 GCA_964363175.1 uncultured Candidatus Saccharibacteria bacterium | reverse complement strand
TTGCTGTCAATATTGTAATAAGCACTTATCAGCTTCAAATATTACAATTGATCAAAATGATCTGCTCGTAACACTTAAGAGCGACGCTTCCCAGAAGCTAATTACGCAAAAAGAGACTGATGCATCTGTAACGGATACGTTTAGAAATCTGGGCATTTCAGAGGAATCTCTTCGCAAAATTGAACTTACTATCAAGAAACCATCTGGCGTGTCATTTTGGGCTGCATCGCTCCTACCAGTACTGCTTCCATTCGCACTACTCGCCTTTTTCTTATGGTTTATGATGCGAGGTGCCCAAAATATGGGTAATAAGGCGATAAACTTTGGTCAAATGACTACAGGGCCAATAGATCAAACAAAGAACAAACGTACAACATTTGCCGATGTGGCGGGAAATGAAGAAGCAAAGCAAGAGTTGATGGAAGTTGTTGAATTTTTGAAGAGCCCGTAGAAGTTTCAAGACATTGGGGCGCGTATTCCTAAAGGCGTGCTTTTAATTGGCTCCCCTGGTACCGGGAAAACGCTAATGGCGAGAGCAGTTGCAGGAGAGGCAGGAGTACCGTTTTTCAGCATTTCTGGTTCTGAATTCGTAGAAATGTTTGTAGGGGTAGGGGCTTCTCGAGTACGAGACCTATTTCAGAAGGTAAAGCGCAGCTCCCCTGCCATTATGTTTATCGATGAACTTGATGCAGTTGGTCGCCACCGTGGAGCAGGACTAGGCGGCGGGCACGATGAGCGTGAGCAAACATTAAATCAAATTCTGGTGGAAATGGATGGTTTTGAACAAACAGACCATGTAATAGTACTGGCTGCAACGAACCGCCCAGACGTATTAGACCCGGCATTGCTTCGTCCCGGACGCTTTGATAGGCAGGTAACGATGGATTTACCAGATATTAAAGAGCGAGAAGCAATTCTTACGATTCATGCGAAGAAGGTTCCAACAGAAAAAGATGTGGATTTTCGCAATATTGGTGAGCGAACACCAGGGTTTTCTGGCGCAGATCTTGCGAATTTAGTGAACGAAGCCGCTATTTTTGCGGCAAGAGAGAACAAGAAGAAGGTTTCTCAGCGACACGTTGAAGAAAGCATTGAAAAAGTCTTGCTTGGTCCCGAGAAAAAAAGCAGAGTGTATTCCAAAAAAGAAAAAGAACTAACTGCCTACCACGAGGCAGGCCACGCAGTGGTGGCGTACTACACCCCCGATTCTGACCCAGTACGGAAAATATCTATTATAGCCCGTGGGTTTGCAGGTGGATACACGTTGAAACTGCCAGAAACTGACAAACGTCTGCATACGAAGACTGGTTTCTTGAGCGAACTGGCAACCCTTATGGGCGGGTACACCGCAGAATTGATTCAGTATAAAGAGCTAACAACGGGAGCAAGTAATGACCTCATGAAAGCTACTAAGTTAGCGAGAAGAATAGTTACTCAATTTGGAATGTCCAGTATGGGTCCGGTGACGTACGGCCAGGTAGACCATCAAGTTTTCTTAGGAAGAGACTTGCACGAAGGGCGCGATTATTCTGAAAAAACCGCTTCATTGATTGACGAAGAGGTTGCGGGAATTTTGAAAGATGCACAAAAGCGTGCTGAAGAAATTCTTATCGCAAATAGAGAAAAGTTAGAGCTTATTGCGCAAGAATTAATCGCAAAAGAAACTATTGGTCAAAAAGAATTCGCAGATTTGATGGGTGGCGCAGATCCAGACGTGGTAAAAGAAGACGCCGAAATACTTCCTACGACAGGATCTCCGGACATATCCCCTGCGCCCGCAGCTGCGTAAAATAAAATTTAACTGTGGGCCTGGATGGAATCGAACCATCTACCACGCGCTTATAAGACGCGCGCTCTACCAATGAGCTACAAGCCCCGTGTTCCTATTTATTGCACAATGTAGTGCATTTGGCTACTCTTTTGTGAGCGCGCGCGTAGCTCAGTGGTAGAGCGCTTCCTTGACATGGAAGAG
>CAYIHP010000125.1:0-2028 GCA_964363175.1 uncultured Candidatus Saccharibacteria bacterium | reverse complement strand
CTCGGTTCGCAGACAGAATATTTCTTCACCGTATGGAAGCGGAAGGCAGAAATTGCATTTGCTGGTTCTGAAAACAAAAAGTTTGAATATTACATGAAGTACGTTGAGCAAGACACAAAAAAATTAAAAGAATTACTAGATGCGGAAAAAGATCCGGAGATTGTGATTCAACAAAGTACGCTCTTACATGAAAGTCTTACAAATGCCAAAAGCAGCGTAGAAAAGATTTCAAAAGAAAAGTTACAAGAACATCGTGATACATGGGTAAAAATATTAGCAAATGCAAACATTGAGCTTGCGCGACTTTCACTTCTTGCAGGGAAGTATAGAGAGTTGCAAGAACAAATTGAAAAAATCGTTCCTAGTTCGTCACCAACACCTAAAATTGAATTGAAGTTTTAGTATATGCAACAGATACGAACTATCCCAACTATTTTTATAGTTGCATATGTATTGAATTTGATATGGGAAAAATGCCATATGGCGCTGTACAACATAGCGGCTATCCCGATGGCGCCGTGGTGGATACTGGTGCGTGCGACGTTTTGGGATGCCGTTATTATCACCGGGATATATGTATGTATAGATACAAAATATACAAAAAAACGATACGTAATTTCCGCGATAATCTGTTTAATAATAGCTATTTTTATCGAACAGCGAGCGCTTATGGAAGGCCGATGGGAATATCTGCCTGCTATGCCAATTGTAGCTGGAATGGGTCTTTCACCACTTGTGCAGTTGCCGTTGCTTTGCGTAGCTACGTACGAAATTACGGCTTGGCTTTCTCTAAAATTTGGGAAACAGCGTCTGCAATCGTAAGCGGTTCTGGTCCAAATAATTTAGAACGAATAGATACGGTGGCATCTAGCGCTTCTTTTTTCCCAATAATGAGCAACACGGGGATTTTTTGATCGGATGCATCTTTTATTTTTTTGCCGATGCTTTCGTTTCGTTTGTCTTGAGTTACTCGAATGCCATTAGCTTTGAGCGTATCAACGACACTCTGTGCGTATTCATGTACTTCATCTAAAATCAGCAGAACTGCAACTTGAACAGGAGAGAGCCAGAGCGGCAAGCTGCCATTGTAATGCTCAAGGAGTACGGCGATGAAACGTTCATATGCACCAAGAATTGCACGGTGGATCATAACCGGGCGCTGCCTTGATCCGTCTTCTGCGATATATTCCAGCTCAAATCGCTCCGGAACGTTGAAATCAAGCTGAGCAGTTGCTAATTGCCACGTGCGCCCAAGGCTGTCTTTTGCAGTGAAGTCAATTTTTGGTCCGTAAAACGCAGCTTCTCCTTCTGCCTTTTCAGGTGCCGGGAAGTTATTTTTTAGAAGAACTTCTTCGAGTATTCTTTCAGCATTTGTCCAAATTTCATCGGATCCTAAGTATTTTTCTGGGGCTTTCGGGTCGCGAAGAGAGAGTCTCGCAGTAAGTTTAAAATCAAATGCGCTGTAGAATTTTGAAATGCTCGTGAGAACGCGAGATATTTCTTCTTCGATTTGGTCTGGTCTGCAAAAAATATGTCCGTCATCTTGGGTAATAGAACGCACTCGAGCTAAGCCTAATAATTCACCAGCTTGTTCATCTCGATACACCGTTGTATTTTCGCTGTATCGCAGCGGCAATTCTCGGTAGCTGCGGGGGCGGCTTGCGTATATCTGGGTGTGATGGGGGCAGTTCATCGGCTTGATCACAAAGTCGTCATTCTTATGTCCTTTTACATGGAAGAGATCGTCTTTAAACTTATCCCAGTGTCCGCTTGTTTTATACAATTCTGGTTTTGTGATGTGAGGAATCCACACTTCCTCGTACCCGAGCGGTTCTAATATAGAACGCAAAAAATTCTCCAATTGCTTGCGAATAACGGTACCTTTTGGGGTAAAGAGGGGAAGTCCAGAACCTACGTGCTCAGAAAACGTAAACAAATCAAGCGCTTGTCCAATTTTTCGATGATCGGGGATTTGTTGTCCTTGTTCCATAGCATTATTCGTACCATGAACGTATGTGGGTTGACAAG
>CAYIHP010000124.1:0-2045 GCA_964363175.1 uncultured Candidatus Saccharibacteria bacterium | reverse complement strand
TCTCCAAACCTCGAACGCTAAAACCGAATATGCCTTGGAACTTCGCTGAATTTATGCAGAATTTTGAAAGCCACCTATTTGCTCTCGAAGAGGTGCTTATATCACTAAGAGATGAAAGAAATTTAACGATTAGACAAGAAATCGCAAAGAAAGAATTTCATGAAGAGATTTTATACAAAATCACATACAGTGGCCATTCCCGTGAAATCAAGTTAAATGGAATTACGATAGCAAGCCCTGATTTTGAATCGGAAAACGATCGCTTCTTCAACTACGTCTATAACAACCCCAATCGCTCGGTCACTAAAATGGAAATAGAAAAAACTATTCAGGAAAAACTCAAAAAGAATAACTCGGACATCCTAAAAGATCTTGGTTTTACGAATAACATCAGAAAGATATTCTTCCCTGGGGCTACAAAAACAAAAGTAAAATTTAACAACCCTATTACAAAAGAATACGCATACGAAAACGATTTGCCGGACATTAATTTGAACGAATTAAAGGGAAGTAAAGGGATTAAGAGGGAAGTAAAGAGACGCAAAGGGAAAAAGGGACGCTAAAACGACAACGCCTGCCCACTTGATACTGTGGGTTTGTGATAAAGCAAATAAGGAATACGCCCCTAAAGAATCAAAAGTCTACGCAGGAGATGGATATTGATGACAACGACAATCTAGCTGGTTTCTTTGAGTTGCTTTTGAAGGTAGACAGGCGCGTGAATCCGCATATATATGACCAAGCAAAGCGCTATGATTGATACCGTAATTCTCTCAATTCCTTACAGTGCCGGCATTATAGAAATGAGTGGTCCATTGCCTTGGACGCTATACAGTTCAAAAAGAGGTTTTACAAAATACATCATGAAAGAAACCCCGATCCAAAAAGCGGACGGCTTAAAACGACCGTCGATCCGCAAAGTACGCCGTGGTCCAAATTGGTTTTTAGAAATGCAAATATCGATACCAAAACTTCTATATATGAACAACGTAGACGAAGTATCGGAAACAGACTTTAAATGCGTACTTGAGACACTAAAGCTTCGCCTGCAAGACTACGGCATACGAATATTTACTCACGTTCTCAGGCAAGCAACTGTAATTGCGTTTCACCCGTCGAAAAATATACTGCTATCAGAGGGATATACATCAAGTAGCGTACTCATTGAGCTAAAAAAAATAAACCTTACCAAGCGCATGGACCTTACCGGCTACAAATTCGAAATAGACGGGCATTCGTTACAGCTCTACACGCAATCGCATTCAGTTGTGATATATGACAAAGTTGCAGATCTGCGCAAGAACAAGAAGCGGGCGGTGGATAAAGATAAGTCGGCTGGTCAGCTCTCTCTATTTCACTGTCTCAAAAAAGCGAGAACGGAAGTATTGCGTATAGAAGTACGCTTGATCGGAAAACGAAAAATGAACAGCGTGCTTGTAAAAAATGGACTTCCGAAATACCCAACATTTGAGCAAGTATTCAGGAACGACATATGCAAAACAATAGTAAACAACTACTGGCACGATCTTATTGCAGATAAAAATCTTTTTCTATTCAATATGCAAACAAACCCGAAACAAACGCTCAAAAAACTATTACTCAAATTCCCTGCTATGAAACCAAAAGAAGCAATACACCTTGTGGGCTTGGACCAGCTTTGCAGGGACGAAAACGGGGTCCGAGAATTACGGCAGATGATCGAGAAACGGACCGCAAAGAATAACTGGTATAACCAGACGTCAAAAGCCATACAGAAGCTCAACAGCATACAAGATATTGCCGACTGCCAAGGGTGGGTCCGGCAAGTAAACGATCAGCTAAAGAGCTTCGAGGCGCTTAAGATCTATAATTTACTATGTAAAGAACTGTAAAATATGTATACAATACAAAACATGGAGAAAAAGGGCTTTTATACCGCACGAGAACTAGCAACCGTGCTTGCCGTAAACGTCATGACGATTTACCGGTACATTGGTGCAAAAAAGCTCAAGGCGTACAAAATAGGAAAAGAGTATAGAATAGATAAGAGAGAATTTGAGAAATTT
>CAYIHP010000123.1:0-2054 GCA_964363175.1 uncultured Candidatus Saccharibacteria bacterium | reverse complement strand
GCAAGCGCAGCTACAACGCCGACAACGCAGTCCATAGTAAGAAGCGTACCCATACGTTCATTAGCCGCATCACTATTTTGCGCATCTAAAAGCGTGTTAATTTCTTTCATTGTTTTTAAAAATACTGCGAATGCTTTGGGGGTGTTGAGGTCGTCCGCAAGTGCGGCGATGAAGTCCGTTGGTACGCTACTAGCCATGCCCACCCCCTCCAGCTCCCCCTTGAAAAGGGGGAGAGAACGCGAACCCCTCCCCTTTTCAAGGGGAGGTTGGGTGGGGTGCGGTAGTCTTGCGAGTAGGCTAAGAATACTCCTCACATGCCCCTGATACTCATCCAAAAGTTCCCAAGAAAAATCAATCGGTGTGTTGTAGTGATGCGCAAATACGAGCAAGCGAAACGCAAGCGGGGAATATCCACGATCTTTAACCGTATCAATCGTTATTATTTCACCTTCACTCTTTGCCATTTTTTTGCCATGAAGTTGCAGGTGGCGATTGTGCATCCATTGTTGTACAAATGGTTTCCCCGTTGCACCTTCCGATTGTGCTATTTCGTTTTCATGATGGGGAAATTTGTTATCTTCGCCACCCGTGTGAATATCAATCGTTTCTCCTAAATACTTCATGCTCATAGCTGAACATTCTATATGCCAACCAGGGTACCCTTTACCCCAGGGGGAATCCCATAATTGCAAATGGGTGTTGTCTATCATCCACAACGCAAAATCTGCCGGATTTTTTTTGTCTGATTTATTGTCTACCCGATGCCCGGCATCTAAGGCGCTTACTGTGTTTCCGGATAGTTTTCCGTATGCAGGGAACGAAGATACGTCATAATACACGCCGCTTGCAGCAACGTATGCATGTTTTGTAGTAATTAATTTTTCTATCAGAGAAATCATATCTGTAATATGTTCGCTTGCAGCAGGGTACTTTTCTGAACGTTCTATGTTGAGTTCATCAATATCCGCAAAGAAAAGTTTGGTTTGTTCTTGCGCAATATCTTGAGGAGTTCGAGAAGAGGCTTTTGCTTCTTTCTCTAATTTATCTTCACCTGTATCTAATTCATCCTGAGTTAAATGCCCAACGTCTGTAATGTTCGTTATATCCTGAACTTCGTATCCGAGAAGCTCAAGAGTCCGCTTCAAAAAATCAGCATGCAAAAACCGACGCATGTTTCCGATATGCTGGCGTTTGTATACCGTTGGGCCACAGTTGTATATGGTGACTTTCTTTGTCTTTGAAATTGGTTGTAGGTGTAAAAGTTCCATGTGTACTTATGATACTATATAACCATTATGGACAGCACAATATTTATTGAGATGAGTGTCCTGTTATTTATTACCGTTGGAGTGGCGTTTATCGCTCGCATACTGAAACAGCCCCTCATTGTTGCGTACATTCTTGCGGGAGTTACGATTGGGCCGATATTTTTGCAGGGGAACTCGCAGTCGTATGAGCTATTTGCCCAGGTTGGGGTAGTATTGCTGTTGTTTGTCCTCGGGCTTAACCTTAACTTTAGAAAACTCAAAAGTATTGGACGAGTGTCTGCCATAGTGGGGGTTGGACAAGTTATCTTTACAGGATTCGTTGGTGCGGCGTTGCTCCTCTGGATGGATTTTTCTCGAGTTTCTGCGCTCTATATTGCAGTTGCAATGACGTTCTCGAGCACCATTATTATCATGAAATTTTTGAGCGATAAGAAAGATACAGATACAACATATGGGAAGCACACGATTGGGTTGATGTTGGTGCAGGACGTTATAGCTCTCGCAATTATGATTGTCATCGGATTGATAGATAGTGACAACGTAGAAGCGAGTTCAGTCTTGTTTCTATGTGTGAAAGCGCTGTTTGCGGGAAGTGCGCTCGTGTTGCTTACGAAATATTTTATTCCAGTGGCTCTTAAATATGTTGCCAACTCTGCAGAATTTCTGTTTATATTCACTATTACCTGGTGCTTTTCTGTTGCCAGCGCGTTGTATGCGCTTGGATTTTCGATGGAAATTGGAGCAATAGCCGCGGGTATTGCACTTTCCTCATCGCCGTATCAATTG
>CAYIHP010000122.1:301-2136 GCA_964363175.1 uncultured Candidatus Saccharibacteria bacterium | reverse complement strand
GTATCGTTAGACATTGCTCATCCGCGCTGGTATGCGTACGAATTTACTCGCACAAACCCAAAACGCCTCGAAACATTTCTGCCGCCTGCAAAAGACATGGTTCAAGCATTCAAGGATGCAAATTGGCTGCTCATGGACAGCCAAACAGGGTTTTCGTTCTTGATGGAATATTCTGAAATCGAAAAGGAAATAGAAACGGACTTTACGGCAGTGCAGGGTATCGAAAACGGCTCAAACACGATGACGTTTTACAAGCGCATACGATAGCGCCGTAGCCGTCATCCCGGACTTGATCCGGAATCCACGTGGATACCGGCTCGGGGGCCAGCATGACAGCGTTATTGCGAGGGCGAACAGAATGCGATACGATATTTTGATGCCTATAAATCCCTCATCTCAACAAATTCAGGCTAAACTAAAAGTTGCCATAGTACACGATGAGCTGATTCGGCGCGGGGGAGCAGAGGTAGTGCTCGAGGAATTACTAAAAATATATCCGCAAGCAGATGTATTTGCACTATATGCGGGAAATGTTCCAAAGATGACTGTTGATGGAAAAACGTACGATATAAAAACATCTAGCTTACAAAAAATGCCGTTATGGTTTCGTATGCACCCAGGAAGACTACTCCCATTTTTACCACAAGCAGCTGAGCAATTTGATTTATCTTCGTACGATGTAGTCATTAGTAGTGCAAGCGGATTTGCAAAAGGAGTTGTTACTCGTTCCGGAGTTCCTCACATATGCTACTGCCATACCCCAACCAGATATTTGTGGGATGGATATCAAAACGTATTAAAAAATCGCAAAGGCAATAATATAGTACTGCGCCTTCTGTTTCATTATTTGCGCATGGTAGATTTTACTGCGGCTCAGCGCCCAGATGCTTATATTGCAAACAGCAAATATACTGCATCCAGAATAAAAACATATTATCGAAAAGAAAGCAGCGTTGTATACCCGCCCATTGATACAGATTTCTACACCCCCCTACGCTCCGCTTTTGCCGGAGCTACGGGGGGCGCAGCGCCTGGCTTTTTTCTTTGTGTGGGGAGACTTACAAGAGAGAAGCGATTTGACCATGCTATACAAGTCGCAGAAAAGCTTGGGCTAAAATTAAAAATAGTGGGAGTGGGAAGAGACGAAGCACGGCTTAAAAAAATTGCAGGCAAGCATACGGAGTTTCTTGGAGCTGTATCAAAAGAACAACTTCGAGACCTCTACCGCGATGCGCGAGCCCTTATTCAACCGGGAATAGAAGATTTCGGCATGGCATCCGTTGAGGCATTAGCGTGCGGTACACCCATTATCGCACTCGGAAAAGGTGGAATTTGTGAAATAGTGACTAACGGCGTACAAGGCATTTTATACCAGGATCAGTTGCCAGAGACTCTCGCAGAGGCAATTCGGCAGTTTTTACGTATAGAGAGGGCATTCTACCCGGGAAACTTGCAAAAGCGTGCAATGCAGTTTACCGTGGAAGCTTTCCAAAAAGGCATTACAGAACAGGTTGAATATATACTGCAAGTAAGGAATACTGATAATCACACCCTATGAAACATTCACTTAGACTAGAACACATCGAATTAAGCGACACAGATAAAGAGCAGCTAGAACATAAGCTGAGCAGATTGGAAAAGCATCTTGCAACTCCGTATGTTACGGACGTCACTATTTCGCATGATACTCACCACATCCATGGAAATGTTGTTCGCTGCACTATTGTTATAGAACAAGGGAAACACGTATACCGAGCAGAGCGAAGCGAAGAAACAGTGCAAAATGCAATCGATGCAGCAGTGAATGCGTTGCAATCAGAACTTCGCTCAAGTCA
>CAYIHP010000122.1:0-291 GCA_964363175.1 uncultured Candidatus Saccharibacteria bacterium | reverse complement strand
GAACGTCGAAATGAACATAATTAATTTGTATGGCGTTTTTCGATTTTCTGACGCTTGGCGGAGCGAGTCGTCATGAAAAAGCTGCAGAACAATTTCGACCAACCGTTGATACTATCAACAAACTTGAGCCTCACGTTTCGTCGCTTTCTGATGATGCGCTGAAACAATATGTTTTGCAGTGGAAGGGAAAATCAGTTCCGGAGCTCAACAAACATGTAGCAGAAATTTTTGCAGGTACGCGTGAAGCTGCAAAGCGCACACTTGCGATGCGCCACTTTGACGTGCAATTGC
>CAYIHP010000121.1:0-2212 GCA_964363175.1 uncultured Candidatus Saccharibacteria bacterium | reverse complement strand
TTCGCCTGAATCTGTAACTAACGCGTGAGTAACGTACACTTCAAATGCTCAGTAGAGCCAATTTTACGCTAGTTCACTATCGCTTTTAGCACTGCCAGTACCCTAGAAGCATTTTTGGGATTAATAGACACATCTGTTATTGCATAGCCTACCGGACCGATGCTGGTTGTGTGCCAAGCAGTACCCCCGTCTTCACTGCGGTACACCAGGCCGTCTGCAGCAATTAAAATACGGTTTGCATTGGTAGGGCTCACTGCCACTACCATTTGAGAAACTACTTTGGAAGCGTCGAATGGAAGACGAAGCGCTTCAAATGTTTTTCCACCATCTTTCGTAATAACTGCACCTTTATCTGAGCCCAACAGCAACGCGTCTGGAAAACCGGGAATAAACGAAACGTCCAGTATGTTTCTATCATCCAGCACTACGCCATACGGCGAAGGTGTAGAGAGTGACTCCGGAACTTTCAGTACTTCCGCTTTCCCGTCTGTAATGCGGACTAACTTCTTTTTTTGCGTGACAATATATATTTCGCCTGATTTCGTACTGGATACTTCCATTCGAACAATCCCGGCGTCTGATCTGTCTCCGGTAATAATTTGGGAGGAACTATTTAGCTCCGTAACTATTTTCCACACTTGTCCGGCACTGGAGGCACTAAACAACGTTCCATCGTTTGTGCCCGCCCACAGCAAATCTTCGTCGCTTGGGTCTACTTCAAGAGCTACTATACTTGTTGGCAACGCAGATCCTCCTGAAATAATTTGAAATCGCTTCTTTTGAACCGGAAGTGGGAGTGTAAATACATTTTGCCAGCTTTTCCCGCCATCTAAACTGCGCACCACATTCCCCTGCCCATCTGAGTCGATTCCGGCAGCAAGTAAAATACCACTTTTTAAGAGCGCAACATCTATTGTTGTGGACAGAGACACTGGAATTACTTTCCACGTTACTGCGTCATCCTCCGATATCACCATTCCATTTGCACCCGCTGCCATAAATACGGTATTTGCATCTGTGAGCGCACGGTGAATTTTCCCCAGGTCAAATTGTGCAATTGTTTCGCCTGCAACCGATGTTGCAACTGACTGTTCAAAACTTGCCCCTGCACTGGTGGACAAATACGTTCCTCCAGAAATTTGAACAGGCTCTTCACTTCGAGAGCACCCGCCAAGTGCAAGCGAGAAAAAAACTATAGATGGTAATAGAACAATGTTGATGTTGTTCATGGGGTAAGTATACCTTGCTCCTCGCGAAGCGTTGCCAAGCGCTTGTGCGTAACCTTTTTCTTGAGCACATCCGCAATCCAGTTTCCTCCGAGCACATGGGGCATCATCACATAATCTGCGCCTGCGCCGTACAACGTTTCTGCTTCCGGCATATAGTATGCGTTTGCAACAATAAGAATGTCTGCATTGCGTGCCCGAGCATGCTCTAAAAGATTTATCTGATCATCGACAGTAGGGATGGTCATAATAATGAGCGACGCGTTGCCAAGAGGTAAATCTGACAAAAATTCCACGTCCGCAATATCTCCAAAAAATGCATGCATTTTTTTGTGACGCAACTCCTCAATTACAACAGGGTCAAAATCCAGCACAGCAAAAGAGATACCTTTTTGTTTCAATGCTTCGCATACCCTCTTTCCAATGCGATGGTACCCAACCACCCACACATCATACGAAGTTGCCACCTTTTCTCCTTGCCGTCTTTTATCTGGTCCAAATTTTTGGAATACCGGAAGTAAAAAGCGGTATATCTGCTCGTTATACATAATAATATACGAGGATGTAATAATTGTGGCCAATGCTACAAACGTAAATACAGGAAGTTCATTTCCCGAAATATGCCCCGATTGCCTACCAGTAAAGAGAATAACAAATCCGAATTCGCTCACTTGCGCCGCAGTTACCCCAGACAAGAAACTATTACGACGCGTAAACTTGAGTGCGCGAAAAAGAAAATATAAAATAAACGGATTTCCAAAAATTATAAAGAGTGTCAATAAAATTCCTGGACGCCACACTTGAGCAAAATCCCTTATATTCATTTCACTTCCAAGTACAATAAAAAAGAGTACCAAGAAAAAATCTCTTAGGGGGCGTATGCGACTCCCAATTTCCAATTGATACGGCGATGAGGAAAGTGCAATACCCGCGGCTATTGCTCCAATTTCAATCGAAAATCCAAGCGCATACAACGAGCTGGCAAA
>CAYIHP010000120.1:0-2260 GCA_964363175.1 uncultured Candidatus Saccharibacteria bacterium | reverse complement strand
TATACCCTCTTGGGCAAAAGATATTTCAGAACAAGAGCAACAGCGCGCTGTGTTGGAACTAGTATCTCGCACCGTTACAAGATACAAAGACAAACAAAATATTATTATGTGGCAGCTCGAAAATGAACCACTCCTTACATTTGGGATTTGTCCGGAGGCTGACAGGGCGTTTTTAACGCAAGAGCAAAATCTCATTCGTTCCACTGATACTTCTAGGCCAATTCTTATCACGGACTCTGGTGAATTAAATTCTTGGCTGGATGCTTCGCAGTATGGCGATATGCTTGGTACAACCATGTATCGCACCGTGTTTTCCGGGAGAACAAAAAAATTATTTCATTATGATTATTTGTTCCCCTCTTGGGCATATAGATTGAAATCGCGATATGTTGGACTGCTCAGGAACAAATCAGTTTTGATTTCTGAATTGCAAGGCGAGCCATGGGGGAGTAGGCCGTTTCCGGAAATGTCGCCGAGCGAAAGAAATGCATCCTTTTCTCCTGAACGTTTTTTGCAACTTGCGAAATTTGCAAAACGTACACAACTTACCCCAGCATATTGGTGGGGGGTAGAATATTGGTATTGGGAAAAAATACGGCACAATAATAGCGCGTACGTAGATATTGCAAAGCAATTATTTTCATCTGAAGGAGGTGATTTATATGGCAAATAAAAGTTTACAGTTGTGGGCGGCAGTATTGCTTTTAATTGGTGGATTAGTTCATTTGATTCCAGCGCTCTATTCTAGTCTTGCAGACTTAACCGGCGGACAACCATGGATTCAAATCATCGTTGGAATATTATCAATTATTGTTGCGTTGGTTATTTTCGCAGGAGACAAAGGAGAGGCGTAGTATTAAGATAGTAAAGATGAAAAATACCACCTCACAACAGGTGGCATTTTTCGTAACTGATTTACGTTCTTTAAGGAGGCTAGCCTAGCAACCCTGTGCAGGGTTTTTATAAACCTTACGATTTACATACCTTGGTATCCGTCGCCAGTATACATCTTGGAAAGCTATTCCAATCTTCCTAGGCTAATCGAGGTTTCTCAGCACAATACCTACGGACACGTACGAACGTCATACGCCAAGCCGCTAACCTCCTCAAAGAACACAACATTATTAGTATTATTGTTTATAGCTTTCATTGCAAGGTTTGCATCGTAGAGGTATGGTTATAATAGTTTAGTCCTCAGTAAGCGAAAGTAGGCTTCATGCCTTGCGTGCGCAAGCACCTAGCTTACAGAGGGCTAATTTTAGTTATATCGAATGGATTTTTACTGCTGTAGTAGTTTTTAGGATATTTCTTAAAATCGTATACATCTGCCATGTAGGATATTTTGTTTTTTACGAAGTTAAAGTACCTCATATCGCCCATTAAGAACGCTCGTTGAACTGCCCAATTCATATAATCAGCTACTTGAAGGCAAGGCTCACCCGTCATTGTTTGCGCCTGGACTTCGATAGATGAATTAATTTTTGTGTCCCATTTTTGCTCAAATGTGAGAATGGACGTTTGAATGGCACTGCTAATGGGCTCTTGTCTAATGCGGTTTCCTCGGACGGCGTAGTAAATCTTGTTTTCTGCAGAAGTATGAAGCTTGTTCTCAAAGAGTTTAGCTAATAAATCATCGTAAAATACATTTTCACGTCGTTTGTGGCGTTTAGTAAAAATAGATTCTATTTTCCGGGCCACAATAAACTCTGCCTTAAAGTCTAGCTGGACAATTAGTTTAAAAACACGTTCACGTACTTCGGGACTGTCGTTTTTAGCGTGAAAATATCCTACGCTACTTTTTAGTGAAGGAATGTCTTGTAGATATGGATCATTTGTAATATCGCTTTGCAGGCGTGCTAGTGTCTGGCGAATAGGTTTTGGATCGGCGGTTCTTATAAATCCAACGAGGAGTATTTTTGAACAACCTTCTTGACCAATTATTAGGTTCCCATATTTGTCATAAAAGATAGGATCACCTGATTCGTCTACAAAGTAGTAGGTAGTTTTTTCTTCTGTTTTCTTTACCATGTAGTCATTATAACAAAGACCAGGGGTAGGTGGTTGTTTATTTCTTCGCCTTTTTCCGCAACGCCGAAATCGCGTCTCGATATTGCGCTATAAGTGGGATGTTTATGAGATTCTACTTTATTGAGGATGGGGATGGTAAAAATCGAAAGGAAGATAGTATCACATTTTGTTCGTGTGTCATTGCGTTTTTGAACGTGTCTAAAGATTCCCCATAAAGGTCCATAAAGCGAAA
>CAYIHP010000119.1:0-2271 GCA_964363175.1 uncultured Candidatus Saccharibacteria bacterium | reverse complement strand
ATTTCGTCGGCTGACACTCGGCTACGTTCGGCCAGTTTACGAACCTCGGCTGCCACTACAGCAAAGCCACGGCCATGTTCACCTGCACGGGCAGCCTCAACAGCAGCATTGAGGGCAAGTATATTGGTTTGGAAGGCAATATCGCTA
This sequence comes from uncultured Candidatus Saccharibacteria bacterium, assembly GCA_964363175.1. Taxonomy (GTDB): domain Bacteria; phylum Patescibacteriota; class Andersenbacteria; order UBA10190; family UBA10190; genus HO2-45-11b. The sequence continues at coordinate 2,124 of CAYIHP010000119.1, read as the reverse complement.
ATAATTGAAATTTTGCCAGCAATCTCTTTCATTGATCTGGTTGAGTCTTTTACCAGTGTATTGCTTTGCATAATATTTTGAGAGGCTAAGGAAGACATTTTATTGGCCTGCATGGAGTTCTCTGCGTTTTGCTCCACTGTAGAGGTTATTTCTTCCATGGCCGATGATACTTCTTCTACTGCTGAAGCCTGTTCGCTAGCACCCTGCGACATTTGCTGCGTGGTAGTACTAATTTGCTGCCCAGCGGTAGCAATATTGTCGGCAGCATGGATTACAGAAACAACAACCGATTTGAGCTTTTCGGTCATATCCTGCATAGCACCATAAATACCTTGTTTCTTACGATTAGTGTCGAACTGTACCATGAGGTTTCCGTTGGCTATTTCGCGGGTAATGGCATACACCTCGGCAGGTTCGCCACCTACATCGGCCATAACGCTACGGGTGATGAAGATGCCAAATGCTATGGCTATACCTATTCCCGCAAAAATCAATATAGCTAATATTGCCTCAATTTGATGAGAATCGGTCTCGGCAGCCACAACTTCTTCACGGCTTATCCTCACATTTTCTTCAACCAGTTCGACCAGTATATTCCTTGCTTTTGTGTATGATGGGAGTATGGTTTCGAGTGCAAAGTGTTGTACCTTTTCATGGTTTGCTTCGGAAGGGTCTTTTTCAAATTCGCGGGCAATACCCATGTATTGTTCGTGCATTCGTGCATATTCCTCCCACGCGGGTACAAAATCTTTCCATAGTCCAGCTTCTTTTGGGCTTTGAGGCAGGGGTTCGTATATTTTCCAAGCATCGGCAACCCGTTTTTGAGCATCTTCGATTCGCTTATATTGATCCTGACGTTGAGTTGTGGTCATAATATCGGACAACAACGCATTTTCACCCGCATCTATGGCTGTTTGGCCTTGGCGGATAATAAGCAGGTTTTCTACACTTGGCAAACGTACTACACCAATTTCGTTGGTATGGCCAACAATGTTTTCCATACTAACGTACACCGTAATGCCAATAATAACGGTGACTATTACTATTGCAGAAAATGCAACGGTTAACCGGGTTTTTAATGATAATTTTTTCATGTTTTTAATTTTTTATCAACCAATTGGGATTGTATTGTTTTTTTATACTCGTTAAATCTTACTTAATTAGTGCTTCTAAGAAAACTACATATTTCCAACCCGCACCCCTCTAACTCCCCTAAAGGGGAGAACCGCAACCCGCTTTGTGCGAGAGACTTCCCCTTTAGGGGAGTTAGAGGGGTGAGCGAGAGCAAATCGCAATTTTATAGAGTTTTCTTAGAGACACTAACTAAATAGTATTTGGATTGTCAATATCAACAGCATTAACCAGCCATTTTTTGCCCTGTTCTTCCCAATTGGGAGTTTTAGATGCGTCGATGTATCGTTCCCATTCATATATGCCAGTTTCTTTTGCAATTCGCTTAAATTGCATGGTCGTTATGGAATTGTTGAGAATTACCACCGACCGTTCCATTCCCTTGGCTTTGAATAGTTTTTGCCCTTTTTGCATTTCCCCCTGACTGTCGGAATCCAATGGTTTAAGCTCACGCATATCGACAAATACGCCGAATCTTAAAGGAAGAGTTGATACTATCCTCTGCGATTCGGTAACCCACTCTGCCATTTCTTCTTTTTGAATAAAGCCACTGAAGGTTAGCTTTACTCCGTAACTAGTTTTTTCAATTTTGTACATTATATTTACTTTTAAATTTGAAAGCCTTGAATTTTTGTTCAATGCTTTGCAGTGCATTGGATTAAAGATGAGATGTTAATAAAGGGTTTCGTTACTTATACTGAATATTCAATTCTCGTTAGTTTACCGATTAGTTGTCCGCTAATGTTGCGGTTGTTTTGAGCGTAGAGCGTAACTGCTGAATACTGTCGGTATTTAGCAGATGATCGACATCGAGCACCATTACAATATTTTCACCCAAACGTACAAACCCTGAGAAACAAGAATACCCATCGGTATTTCCGGGCATAGAAGGGCGTTCGATTGCAGAACTATCGATATCTGTTACCTCGTGAACGGCATCGACGAGCAAACCTACATCCTGAAATTCGCCACCAACTTCGTTCTCGAAACAAC
>CAYIHP010000118.1:0-2359 GCA_964363175.1 uncultured Candidatus Saccharibacteria bacterium | reverse complement strand
CCACATACACGACAACAAAAAGAAACGCGAGTATCTGAAGTGGGGGATACTCTTTCTGCATCTGCGGGAGCAGTATTTCTTGCGTACGTTGCGCTCAATGTTGTGGATGTAAATGAGTTGCGCACGAAGCTGTTTGAGGCAGGATGCGAAATGCGCGTTGTGCCAAAACGGCTTCTATCAATTGCGCTCGCAGGTGCAAAGCTTACGTTTAACCCAATGGAACATGAAGGCCAAATGGCAGTCATCACCGGGAAAGACGGAGTTTCTCCTGCAAAAGTGCTCTTTGCATTTGCAAAAGGAAAAGCAAACCTTCGCTTAGTTGCGGGGTTGCTTGAAGGGAAAGAAATTACTGCAAGCGATATATCTGCACTTGCTGCACTTCCAGGTAGACAAGAGTTGCTTGGTCAATTGGTTGGAGTTCTTGCAGGACCTATGCGAGGCATGGCGCAAGTCTTATCTGGTGTACCAAGAGCTACTGTTCTCGTACTGCAGGCAATAGCAGATCAAAAATCCGCGAAATAACAAATTGAATCTTAATTATTATATATTTCTATGTCTGATGAAAAAGAACCAGTAGTTGTGCCGGAAAAGTTTGCGGCAATTGTAAAACAAATCGAAGAAATGTCTGTACTTGATTTATCTGAACTTGTACACGTACTTGAAGATAAATTCGGAGTATCTGCAGCAGCACCAGCAATGATGATGGCCGCAGGGCCAGCAGCAGGCGCAGACGCCTCAGCAGCAGAAGAAAAGACTTCATTCACTGTTGAAGTAACAGAAGCAGGCGCACAAAAAATTGCCGTTATTAAAGCAGTTCGAGAATTAACTCAAATGGGGTTGAAGGATGCAAAAGACCTCGTTGATAAAGCACCTGCAGTAATCAAGGAAAACGTTCCAAAAGCAGATGCTGAAGAAATGAAGAAAAAGCTGGAAGAAGCTGGCGCGAAAGTGACCCTCAAATAATTGAGGAACAGTGTAAAAACCCCGCCGTAAGGCGGGGTTTTTCGTATCCGCCGTGCTATAATACAAATAATTTCTATGGAGGGGTATTTTTATTCATATATATTGGCAATTCCAAAACGCATTGTAGCTTTGCTGCGGCACGGTATGCATGAAATTGAAAGATACTTTTTCGTATTATACGTAGATCATTTTCATCACGTGCCCCATGGCGACATATGGGATAGCGCGTTTGGGTACGCAGAAGAAACTGCAAAAATTATCGCAGCGCTCGCGCGTCGCGCACACGCAAACGTGGCATTGGTTGGGCAAAAAGGGGTAGGAAGTTTGGGCGTTGCAAAAGAAGTAGCAAGGCGTATTCATTCTGCACGGGCGCATGCAGACCTTGACGGCAAACGCGTGCTATTTGTACATGTGGATGAATTACTCAGCAGCGCAGTGCCTGGGATAGAACAAGTTCATGCAATTGAAAAATTGGTGTCTGAAATGGAAGCTGCGGGCAAGTACATTGCAGTCTTGAGTGGTATGGATAATGTATTTGCAGGAAATACGAGCATGAGCGCAGAAGACATTCTGCATCCGTTTTTTTCTTCCAACTATATACATACCATAACAATTTTGACGGACGAAGAATACAGCGCGCACATAGCTCCCAACAAAAAGCTGGCACACCTCGTTGAAAAAGTGCATATTCGCGGACTTGATAGCGCTCAGACAAAACAATTTTTGACCGTCAACTATAGATCCGTTCCTTGGGAAGCAGTTGATGAGCTCATTGCAAAAACTGAGCATATTTTGCCGCATATTCCATACCCAAAACGTGCGGCTGCTATACTGCAAGACTTGATACAAGAAAACAAAGCGCAGCCGCACCACGTTGGTCATCATATTTCAAAAAAAATGGGAATAGACATGCAGCGGATCAGTGACGCGCATCAAACAGATGTAGCTGAAGCAATTGGCAAATATGTTGTAAATCAAAAGAGGGCAAAACAGGAAATACAAAACGCTTTTATTTATTCTCGTAGTTGTGGGGAGTCAAAACGCCCGGTAGCTTCATTGTTCTTTACGGGTCCCAGTGGAGTAGGGAAGAAAGAGACTGCAAAAGCAATTGCGCAAATATATTTTGGGTCGAGTAATTATGTGGTAAGTATTGATATGGCAAAGTATGCAGCAGGGGAGCTTTGTGAAATTATTACGGAGCATCCGTTTTGCGTATTGCTGTTAGAAAATTTTTCTGAGGCAACTGATGAGGCGCAGGCAGAAGTTTTATCAGCTATTTCAAATGGATATATTACCGATGCCTTTGGGAGAAAATATTTCACCACGCATATGATACTTATTGCGACGACTACTAATACGAGTGAGGACGCTTGCTCAACAGAGTTTCTTGATAGCT
>CAYIHP010000117.1:0-2360 GCA_964363175.1 uncultured Candidatus Saccharibacteria bacterium | reverse complement strand
CGCAGTTCCAGTGTTGGGGGTCCTGCTCTCACACCCCCTACCCGTCGTAGCCTTGGTGAGCCGTTACCTCACCAACTAGCTGATAGGACGCAGGACTTTCCGGAAGCGATAAATCTTTACTAAGAAAACTCGCGTTTTCATAGACTATGGGGTATTAGTCTACCTTTCGGTAGATTATTCCCCACTTCCGGGTAAGTTTCCAACGTGTTACTAACCCATTTGCCACTCCTCATAGTATTGCTACATGAAGCGTTCGACTTGCATGCCTTATCCATACCGCCAGCGTTCATCCTGAGCCAGGATCAAACTCTTAATTGTGACCACATACATTTAACTGTACGTGGCGGGCGACGTAAGAACTATCCGGGGGGACAAATTCTTACGTCATTAACTTTACAATCGCGCAAAATTGCGCAAATGTTTCCGTGTCAAAATCCGCATTTTGCACGGGTTGAATTGGCAACGTTCAATCAATTAGTCGTATAAGGCATTATAGCCCTGGGAAAACTCTTGTCAACTATCTTAATACTAAGAGGATAATAAGACTCAGAATTATTCCGATACAAGCGCCTACTAGAGCCTCTACGGGCTCATGTCCAAGCTTTTTTTCCAGATGAGGAAACGCTTTTTGCTGTTCTTTTGGAAGTAGTAAGATAAGCCGAACAAGAGCCTCTCCATGCCTGCCCAAAAAGATGCGCATGCGAAGCGCATCGTCTAAAATTATCACTGCGAGTACAGTTGCAACAACAAATAATGGACTGGTAAATCCGGCAGTATATGCAATCACGGTAAGCAGTGAAAATGCAAACGCGGTGTGTGCGCTGGGCATCCCACCGTATCTTGGGAGGTGTGGTTGCCCGCCATGTAATGCTGGTGACCAATTTCGATTAAAAAAACGTTTAGAAAATTGCGTTACAAGGCCAACAATAAGAGGAATAAGGAAAAGCGGTGTGTTCATAGTGTTACTGGTTTCTCCACTTTTCTATTTTACCATGATTGCCAGATAACAGTACTTTAGGAACAGCCCATCCGTTGTATTCTTCCGGTTTTGTATATTGTGCCGCTTCTAGTTTCTCTGGAACTACATACGATTCATCAAGGAGCGATGCCGAGTTGCCAAGTACTCCGGGGATAAGGCGTATTGCTGCTTCGGCAACCAGCATCGCGGGCAGCTCCCCACCTGCAACTACGTACGGACCGACAGAAATTTCTTCGTCCGCAAGATGATCCGCAACACGCTGATCAATGCCTTCGTATCTTCCGCAAATTAATATGAGATGTTCGAGTTTCGAGTATTCTTGAGCTTTTTGCTGGGTGAACTGCGTTCCCCGCGCCGATAAGACGATAATTTTTCTTTTTTCGGGCCCTGCCGTGAAGCGTGCTCTGCTCTGCTTCACGGCTTCTAAGCATCTGTGAATTGGTTCTATTTTCATTACCATGCCAGCACCTCCACCATATGGCGTATCATCTACGGTGCCGCGGTCATCTGCGCTGTAGTCACGAATATTCCACAGATGAATGTCGGCGTAGTGTTCTTTTTGCGCCCTGCCAACTATGCTTGTTGTAATATATGGCGTAAATACCTCCGGAAATAGGGTAAGGATATCAACGCGCATAGAATTTTTATCGAGTTTCTTCGAAGCCACCTGGGTTAAATGCGCCTGGCGGTGCAGTAGGCGCCAGTGTAACAGTTGGTGCTACGGAAGAAGTAGGATCGTTTGGTACAGTTCCGCTGGTATTTGCGATAACAGTTATTGTCACCGTGCCAATATTTGACTCGAGCTTTCCTGCATCAGTGATTTTTAGCAGACTATATGTGTACGTACCAGGAGCTAGATAGAATATCTTGTCTCCCAAGTTCATGTCAGCGCTACCAGGGCTCGCTGGATTAGTGAACGTCTTTTCAAACTTAGGTTCTCCGAGCCATAGCTTGTCGTTCCATTCTATTTTACCTCCCCCTACAGATACTCCTTTACCTATCGTATCCCATCCGTTTGGGTCATAGCTTCCATTCCCACTACCTTTATCTGCTGCAGATATGCGAACAGGAACTCGAACGCCTTGCGTGACCGTTACACGTGAACTCCACGTGGCTCCGTTATCGATGCTCATCTTGGCTGCTGCATATGGAGACAAGTTTGCATTTGCTGCCGGGTCGGGCACAACTTGTATGGTCACTGTGCCGATATTTGATACGAGACCTCCTGCATCCGTGATTTTTAGGAGCGAATAAGTATATGTTCCAGGTGCAAGATAGAATATTTTTTCTCCAAGGTTCATTTCAGTAGCGCCAGGACTCTTAGGGTTAGTGAACGTCTTTTCAAACTTAGGTTCTCCGAGCCATAGCTTGTCGTTCCATT
>CAYIHP010000116.1:0-2374 GCA_964363175.1 uncultured Candidatus Saccharibacteria bacterium | reverse complement strand
TCTCTACGAAATTCCACAATTACATATTTCAACATTAGGTGATGCCGGAGGATTGCTCGGAGCATTACACGTACTTTCTAACCTAGCTTCTTGAGCGAAAAGGAAAGTGCCAGCGATTCCTGTCTGTGGCTCACTACCACATGGCTTTGCTTATAGGACTCATATCATGCGCGCACAACCATAATAGTGTATACACCAAGTGGTGGGAGGAGGAGGAAGCTTCCATCATGCGACGTTGTTCGCGTTTCAACCAAGCGGCCACTCGCTGCGTCATAGATGCGAACTACAGCCAAGTCGAGAGGAAGACTTGTGTCTGCATCTCTAATATGCCCAAGAGCAGGTTTCAACAAGAAATAGAGCAAGATTTTCCACAAAATAAGAATGGCATACAAACCTTCAATTATGATATTAATTTTTGTAGGAGCCACAATCACTGCAAACGAATTGAGCACCACACCAAAAATAAGAAGTGGCCAAGAAAGACGTACAATAAATAGATCGATAATTTGGAATACCTTGCGCCATTGTAAACGCCTCAAAACGGGCACGCTTTCTGTCATGCGCATCGCCAGAACAATAGGTAAAACCCGCGTTTTTGTAACTTCTACCGGAGTACCGTCATATATTTGTTCTCCAGCTACAAGATGCAAAAAAGGCGCCTTGGGAGTTACCACCCAACCAGTTTTTTGTACGTTAAATTCATATGACCCCGGCGGAACTAAAAGTGAAAATAGTCCTCTATCGTTAGAAACAATAGTATCTTTCAATTGCATTGCCTGATGATCGTATACTTGAATAGCCGCACCTGGGATAGCGTTTCCACTTTCTGCGTCCAACACTCTCCCCCACGGGTGTTGTTTTCTGTTAAATCCAAAGAAGCTTAAGAAGGCCTGCCAAATTCTTTGCGATGCCTGTGAAAAGATGCCAGATGTGAACGTCTTACTGGCAATAGCAAGACTGGCAGCTGCAAGTGCTGTAATAAATGCAAGGGATAGTTTATACCCCGCAGAATTAACAATAGGTTGTAGTATTGAGACGAATCTTGCCCCAATACCCGAAGATGCATCTATAAGATTGGTTGTTGCAGAAGTACTTGGGATTACAAAATTTCTCGATACTACAGGGTTGTTTTCAGGTGAAGGCGTTGCGTCAGATGTTGGAATATCTGGCGTAGGTATATTACTAGCTACAAGAATTGGACTTCGAGAAGAATTTTGAATAATTTGGGCAACGGAAGATACGATAGTTGGCGATTCTACAATAATCCCCGTCTTAAAATTCCATGATATTTTGTCTGAAATTCCTCCATAAAAGTTTCCGAAATCATCATGAAATGCAGTATTTGGTATCTCTATATAATAACTCGTGCTTGCATCAAGGTCTGATGCTGGATCAATTATAATTATTGTTGTGCCGTTCCCAGAAACATGGGAAGACAATACGGAAATGGTTTCTACTAGTGAATTATCGCTTGCACGTCGTATAATAATATTTCCTGTTCCCAAATAGACCGTCTCATCAAACGTCATAACAAGATTGGAGTCTGTGTCAACATCTGTTCCGTTATCGCTTGGCGAAAAGAAATCAACTGCTGGTGCACCAGAATCAATTACAATATTACTAGAATCACCAAGATTATTAGGCCCTGCTGGTTTGTCTGAGCCCGTTTGCGTATTTCCCGCCAAGTCATGAACTAGCTCAAAAAATATACTATCTACCGTTAGTTCCGTTATGCTTTCCTCTGAGCCAGTTTCCCCTACCGTATACGTACCCTTAATAACATTACCCGACACTCTATCTAGCGTGACCCTTGCACCGTTATTTAACGTAACAGTAAGAGTGGAATCGCTACTTACATCTTCATCATATGTTGCAATAATAATAATTTCTTCCCCTGGCCCATATATTCCGTCAGAAGTGGTGGTCGTAATTGTAGAAAGTGTCGGGGCGATGCCATTTGCGCTCGCAGTAGTAAAATTCCACGTGGTAGTGCTGGATATCCCGGCGTACTCGTTAGATGCAGAGTCTATAAATGCTCCGGAGTCAATTAAGATGTAATAGCTCGTAGACTCAACGAGCGTTGTAGAAGGATTTACCGTAATAGCGTTAGTTCCGCTTCCAGAAACGAGTCCGCCCGTTACCAAAATTGTTTCTACTGTTGAATCATCAGAGGCATTTTTAATAGTAATATTTTTACCAGAAACCACCGTTACCACTTCATTAAATGTAAAGACAAGATTAGCGGTAAGCGAAACCCCCGTCGCGTTATCTGCCGGAGAATATGTATCAATCGTCGGCGCAGTAGAATCAACTATATTCGTATCAATAACCAGTGCTTTGTTTGCAGCAAGGTTGGTAGCTGGAACAAAGTTGC
>CAYIHP010000115.1:0-2402 GCA_964363175.1 uncultured Candidatus Saccharibacteria bacterium | reverse complement strand
TTTATACGCATGCGGTGAAATGGATGGAGGAAGTCTACGGGTGGACACCGGAATATTTAGTTAATTTACGGCCGACAAGTCCGCTTAGGTTTGCTAAAGATATCGACCGCATGGTTGAACACATAAAGAGTTCAGGTGCGGATGGATTAAAAAGTGTAGTGCCTTCCCCGCTTCATCCGTACAAAATGTGGCAGCTAGACCCCACTTCGCCAGAGGCTACGCGGGGCGCAGTGGTTCAGCCGGTCGTAGGTAGCGCTGGTAAGTTAATTCCGGTGTTTGACAACGAATTTCGTCAGACTCACGGCCCAGACCAGCCACGGCAAAAAATTCAGCAGATGTTCCCAGTATTTTTCCAGGATGGGCAGGTAGATATTACGAGGAGAAAGTTTGTACTACGCCCAGAGGCACTCGAGCTAGAGAACGTATGGGGCGAAAATCTCCATGGGTTTATTTTAGATCCAAGAACAAGCACGGATTTGGATGAGCCGGCAGATTTTTTGAGAGCAGAGAAGATATACGAACAAATGCAGAAGGAACGAGGGGAATAGAGCGACTCCTCCCCTTTTCAAGGGGAGGCTGGGTGGGGTGCGAAGGTGGTAAGTAAAAGTATATTGTTTATTTGAAACACTTACCGTAACCGCACCCCCTCCAACTCCCCCTTGAAAAGGGGGAGAGAGCGCTTCTATTTCAGCTCGTCCTGTAGTTTTTTTAGCCCTTCCGGTCCTTGTTTTGCGGCATCTTCTACCTTTGCGCGCATGCCTTCTGGTAAGCGAGACATAATTCCTTGCATTAAATCTTCTGCACTTACGGATGTTTTGCCTGCTTTGCGTGCGTATTCTTCCGCAGCTTGTTCCAGTTCTCGTTTTACTCGCTGCTTCATAATTCCCGGTACAGGAGCTTGCCCCACTGCCTGGGCTAATGCCTTAGTGGCAGACTCGTCCCACGTCATAGTATTTGCATCTTCGCTTTGATTACTTGATTTTTTTTGCCAGAATGAAAACATGGAAGAAGTATATACTGTAGCGCTCAGGCGCAGCAAGCGTGCAAGAAGAATGTCTATTCGCATACGTGAAGCGGGCGTGGTTGAGCTTGTATTACCTCTAAGGGCAAGTGAACGGGCGGGGAATGCGTTTGTACAAAGTCGCCATAGTTGGATTGCTCGCGCGCTTTCCGTGCAAAAAAAGCGAGAGGGCTTACAGAAGCCCGTTGTATGGGAGCATGGGGCCGCTGTTCCGTGTTTTGGAGATACGTTGCAACTATCTATAGTATGTAAACCAAATAGAACTCGTTCAACGGTTTCACTTCGCGGCCCAGCTCTTGTGGTGAATGTTGCAAATATGTCTCAAGTGCACAAAGCATTATCTACTTGGTATCGGCGCGAGGCAGAAGCGTATTGCATAGGGCAAGTGCAAGAGTATGCAGACGTGCTTGGCGTGAGCTTTTCCAGTATTCGTGCCATTCACATGAAATCACAATGGGGAAGTTGTAATTCTAAAACTAAAGCACTCACATTTAATTGGAAGTTAGCACTGGCTCCCGAAGAAATTGCTCGGTATGTAATAGCTCATGAAGTAGCGCACTTAGTGCAAGCCAATCATTCAAAAGCATTTTGGAATGTGGTAATAAAACTGGACGCGGATTATATGCTTCATCGAAAATGGCTGAAAGTATACGGCGGCGGGTTGTACATACGGTAAGACGCAAAAACTCCCAACATTTCTGTGTGGGAGTTTCTGCGTTTCGAAACTAATTACTATACTGCTGCTTCTGTAGTTTCTGCTGGAGTATCTGTGCTTGGTGCTGCTGCGCACGCTGCGCATAGCCCAGCTTCATTTACTTCAACGTTTTCAGTTCCGCATCCTGAACATGTTCCCATCATAAAAATCACCTCCCTTGTATATAAAGTTATAAAACAAACTTCTTATTCATAAACCATACTTGAAACTACTGCCTTGTGTAAAACCCGTATAGGCTGTATGTTGTTTCGTTATGGTAACTTCAGGTGATTTTAAAGAACTTTTGTATACTGTCTCGCTCATTGCGGGGTTTAGTATTGCTGGGCTAATTGTGGGAATGCCTGAAAATCCTCGATTAGTTGAGGACGTCGCAGTTATATCAGAAAAGCCGCACGCCGTTTCACTAGTTGCAAATCCAGTTGTCCATATTACAGTTCCCGCGCACAATATATTTGCAAAGTAACTATATATTCTATGCTTTCTTTTAATGACATTCGAAAAGGGAAGGGGAAAATAATTGTACTCGATGGTGAGCCATACGTTGTGGTGTCTGCCGAATTTTTACGCAAACAGCAACGTCGACCGGTGGTGAATACTATATTAAAGCACTTAAAAACTGATCAAACGCGGGAACATACATTTCAGCAATCGGATAAAGTTGTTGAA
>CAYIHP010000114.1:0-2484 GCA_964363175.1 uncultured Candidatus Saccharibacteria bacterium | reverse complement strand
TTACGGCAAAGAGTAGAATAAAAAGTCCCCAGACTAGCGCCGGGTATTGGTAAAAGAGCGCGACTCCCGGGTTTTGCGGATTGAGAGCGACGGTCATGGGCAGCCACTCTCCGACATGGGTCGCTATTTTGGGAATGGAAAATATATAGAAAAAACTTCTCCACCCGTAGCCGTTGCCAAAACTTGCCAGCAGACTAATGGAAAAGATGAGAACGGATCGTATGTTCCACTGTCTTGTGACAAGGAGGCAGAGCGCGAGAATAATGATTCCTAGAAAAACAGAAGAGCCGTAGGTTACAGCCCACAACCAGAATAGGAGCGGCAGCAACCACTGTGCCCACCGTCGGTGAAAGGACTTGAGAAAAAAAAGGAGAATGCTTATAAAGAATGGCCCAAGCACCTCGGGTCTCGTGGGCCAGCGCAGGCTTATGATTGCGGAAGCAAGAAACACCAGGACGAGATTGACGGCTGTCGCACGCGTGATGCCCTGCAGTGTGAGAAAAAGAGCCAGTGCCCCTCCTGCGCCAAAGAGAGCAAAGAGAATGCTGATCCCGTCATATCCGAATGCCTGGTAGATGAGGTAAAACAGTACACCCGCGCCCCAGGAGTGGGCGACCCAGGGCTTACCGTGGGCGGTGAATGTCCAGGTGTCGGTTGCGGGAAGCGCGCGGGTATTGAGTATGTCCCTGCCGGTTGCAAGGTGGTGGAAGAAATCACCGCTGTTAATAGGATGGAGAAAGAGGAAAAAACTGACAATAAAGAGCAATACTACGACGACGCGATGGGTCATTGCATTTATCATATCACTCTCCTGCCACAGGTTGACAGAGATCCGAAGCATGATATGACAAATCTAATGGAATATTTGAAAAATATTCACCTTATTTCCTCTTTTTACTGTTGGGCATTTTTATTGCAACCGGAGTTCACGTTGCTCTCGCACACGGTGGAGACACAAGTTTGATCCATGGCTGTGTAGGAACAGGAGTACTCAATCAAGGTAGATTGCGCATTATAGACGCAAATGGAACGTGTAATGCAAACGAAACTCCGCTCGACTTAAGTAAAGGGAGCCTTTTTTCAACGTATCCGGTGTGCCCGAACTGCGATCTAACCAACAAAACACTTACTGGACTTGACCTTAGTCGGGCATATTTTATCTATGCGAAGTTAAGTGGCTTGAACTTAACTGGCACAAATATTACTAAGGCTTTTTTGTCAAACGCTGACTTGAGTGGTGCAAATCTTTCTTCTGCTATTGTCACCGAGGTAAAAGGATCAAATTCAAACCCGACCGGAGCCAATTTCACAGGCGCAAATATTAGCGGCGCTGCACCAAGCGGTCAGCTGCAGAACGCAATATTTACAAATGTCAATTTAACTAACTCGGTTTTTCAAGACGCTAATCTAACAGGAGCAACCGGGTTATAGAGTCTTTTCCATTTATTCAAGAATAACAGGCTCATTATGAAGCATTCGACTGTAGACGGATTCTGTTAATGGCGTCGGGTAAGCTTGACGTGCATATTCTATAAGTCTTAGGGCTTCACCAGTATTTCCTGCGTTATATTCCGCTATGGCCAACAAGAGAAAAAACCGGGGTTTATCCGGAAATTTCCGTATCGCATTTTCGAGAAGCCGTTTTGCTTCCGTCGGTTCCCGATTCAATAGTAACACATACGCAAGATTGTTATATGCTACATCAAAGTTTTCATTATTCACAATTGCTCGCAAGTACAATGACTTAGCTTTAGTTAAGTCTTTTTTAGCTAAATACACGTTTCCCAAGTTATTCCAGTTGCCCCACCAGTTGGGCGCTAATTGTACCGATCGCTCCAAATGTGCCTTTGCTTCCTCGTATCTTTGAACCAAATATAACTCGTTGCCAAGATTACTTTCAAGGCCGAAACTTTCTTCTGATATCCGGATATCGTGATTGTAGAGAGTCAGTGCATTGTTCCAATCCTTATTCCGTACAGTTGTCCGTATAGCCAACAGGATGATGACAATGATAATAAAAGTCCGTATCCCTGGTTTAATCGTTTTTTCATCTGCTGCGTGTAATACGGCGCCAGCCATGCCGAGCAGTCCTATTATTGGCGCATAAAACCACCGTTCCGCAACCGTCATATCGAGCGGAATGATTTGCAGGTACAAACTCAATCCCAAAAGGAACCAAAGGAGGAATGGGTTTTAATGATAACACCATCTTTCTTGTCGTTGCTTACAACGTTGATATGTTTGATTTTGCCAACGTTTTTAAGGCGCTCGGAGCCAAGTATGCGCTGAATTTGGACGGCGGAGGATCCGTTGCTCTCTGGCAAGGGGGGTATAAGGCCGGACCGGGAAGACAATTACCTAACGCGGTTGTGTTTAAGTAGAAACAAAAGCGGAATCTCCTGCCGTGACTAAGCTCCGGTCTATCCATCTTAAAACGTTTGCGTAATAAGCCTCAGCCCGTTCCTCATTTCTGAAACGGTGCTC
>CAYIHP010000113.1:0-2502 GCA_964363175.1 uncultured Candidatus Saccharibacteria bacterium | reverse complement strand
ATCAGGTTTAATCGGTAGTCGCGCCAAAACGCAGTGGTTGTAGCGGATGTAATAGTAATCCCCCGTTCGCGCTCTTGTTCCATCCAATCCATAACGGTATCACCTTCATGTACTTCTCCAATTTTATGTGTAAGCCCGGTATAGAAAAGAATACGTTCAGACACCGTAGTTTTGCCTGCATCAATATGGGCGATAATTCCAAAATTACGAACTTTATCAATAGTAACCTGTGGGAATGCTTTCGTTGCCATAACAGATATTTCTTACCTTGCGAAGTGAGAGAATGCGCGATTTGCTTCTGCCATACGATGCATGTCTTCGCGCTTCTTCATTGCGCCGCCTGTTTTTTGAGATGCTTCCACAAGCTCTGCTGCCAACTTCTCTGCCATAGAACGGCCTCCTCGGCTTCTTGCGGCATCACGAAGCCAACGCATAGAAAGCGTGTCGCGTCTTGCAGGACGTACTTCTTGTGCGATTTGGTAATTTGCGCCTCCTACGCGCTTTGCCTTTACCTCAAGAACAGGGGCAATGTTTTTCAGTGCAGTATCAAATACCATGAGTGGGTCATTCTTTGTTGTATTTGAAATAATTTCCAGGGCTTCATATATAATACGCTGTGCAACGCTTTTTTTGCCGTCATACATCATGTAGTTGATAAATTTGGACAGCGCCATATTCCCGAACTTTGGGTCCGGTTTTAAATATTTCTTATTCTTATATACTCGTTTCTTTCGTGGCATAAATAAAGGTTATTCAGTCTTAGGTTTCTTCGCTCCGTATCTGCTTCGTCCTCGTCTGCGAGCTTCTACTCCAACGGTATCAAGAACTCCTCGCACAACAGTGTATCGAACTCCAGGCAAGTCTTTCTTTCTTCCACCTCGAATTACAACAATCGAATGCTCTTGCAGATTATGCCCTTCTCCGGGAATAAACGCCGTAACTTCCATTCCATTGGTTAAGCGAACCCTGGCAACTTTTCGAAGCGCAGAGTTTGGCTTTTTCGGAGTCATCGTTTTTACCTGCAAACACACACCACGCTTAAAGGGGCTCCCTTTCTTAAAGGTGATAGGCCTGTCCGTTAACACGTTAAAACCTTTCAAAAGCGCAGGAGCTTTTGATTTCTTTGTTTTCCATTGCCGTCGTTTGCGGACCAGCTGATTAATCGTTGGCATTTATGTACTATAGATAAGCCGACAAAAAAAGTCAAAGCAGACTTATTAGGTTAGGGATAGAAACACCCATAACAAAGCTCGTAATAAAAAGCGCGGGGAGAAACACAAACTGGCTGATAAAACCAGGGAATAAAATAATAATGCCAAACAAGAGAAACATGCCGTATCTCTCTACAGCTGCCACAATATCTGGGCGTTTTTCTAAAAAGATAAAAAGTATCTTCGAACCATCGAGTGGAGGTATAGGCAACAGGTTAAAGAGCATCAAAAAGGTGTTAACTAACCCAATCATCACAAATAGGTATGGGAGCGACGTTGCCTCTGGAGAAATACGAATCAATGCTCCGCATATAAGCAAAATAAGAAAATTCGACGCAGGCCCTGCCAGTGCAACAATCAGGGGGCCGTATTTTCCGTATTTCAAATTATAGTAATTAACGGGTACCGGCTTCGCCCATCCGAACAAAACCCCGGCATGAGTAAGAAGCAGAATGCCAGGAATTATAATAGTCCCCCACAAATCAATGTGTTTTATTGGATTAAGAGATAACCTACCCGCATATTTTGCCGTAGGGTCACCCAACCAATTTGCCACATACCCGTGAGACACTTCGTGAAAAACAACAGCAATACCAATTGCTAGTATCGATGTGAGCGTAGAAAGCCCCTCTGGCGCAGCTAAAATACTAAACATATTTGCATTTTATCATGATAACTTCTATAGTGAAACCTATTCTATGGCACGTATATGCGACATCTGCAAAAAGGGAAAGACTATGGGCAACCAGAAGAAACTTCTTCGTGGTCATTATAACATCACGGGCAGACGAACATTTAAGCCGAATTTGCAATCTATCAAGCACGAAGGAAATCATATTCTAGCTTGCGTGCGCTGTATCCGTACCAAATCAAAAAACGCGGCTGTATAAGTAAAATAAAAAAATAAGCGAAGAGGGGTTTTTGTACCGCTCTTCGCTCGAAATAAATATCGATGATGTGAATGTGCTTTACTTCCCTGTTCGCGCGTCCGTGCGTCGACCTGTACTCCAACGAATCGGCGGGAACCGCGCCTCCAGATCTGATCTCTCGCGATCTTTTTCCTGTTGCAACGCGCGCTGTTTTTGTAATTGAGCACGGTGCTGCAATCCGCTCAAAATTCTTGTTGCTGTCGCCGACATCTTACCTAACTCCTCTTAGGCCCTTGTTTGATTGAGCAGAGACACTCTCTAGCTCTGAAAAGCATGATACTCCTATTTCCAATTTTGTCAAGTATTGTGTACGTTACTCACGCGTTAGTTACAGATTCAGGCGAAACTCGAGAAACAAAGGA
>CAYIHP010000112.1:0-2505 GCA_964363175.1 uncultured Candidatus Saccharibacteria bacterium | reverse complement strand
CGCTGCCACAGGTAGTGATACACCGTTTCTGCGGCTAGGTGACACCGATATTCCTCATAATCCACTGTTACGTCTTTTGCAATATCTACAAGTTCTTGGAGTAATTGCTTGTCCGCACCTGAAGAAATCTTTGTTGTATCTAACGCAATATCTTCGGTATTACTCAATACAAATCGCGAAATATTCCACAGTTTGTTCGCAAAGTTTTTATATGCTTTGATTTTATTTTCTGCAAGCGCCGTGTCGCTCCCTGGCGGATTACCCACCACAAGCGCCATTCTAAGTGCATCAGTTCCAAATTTGTCGATAATATCGATAGGATTTATAACA
Organism: uncultured Candidatus Saccharibacteria bacterium; assembly: GCA_964363175.1. Lineage (GTDB taxonomy): Bacteria > Patescibacteriota > Andersenbacteria > UBA10190 > UBA10190 > HO2-45-11b. Next base: position 2,175 of record CAYIHP010000112.1, on the reverse strand, counting down.
TTGCCTTTACTCTTGCTCATCTTTTTCCCTTGGGCATCGTTTACGAGGCCATGTAGATATACTGTATGAAACGGCACCTGCTTTTCTAAGTACAAGCTAAAAATAATCATACGAGGCACCCATTTGAATATAAGATCGTGCCCGGTTTCTAGAACATCTGTTGGGTGAAATGTTTTGTAGTCTTCCCCTCTGCTATATCCGAGAGCAAGCAGTGGCCATTGGCCGGAAGAAAACCACGTATCGAATGTATCCGTGTCTTGCTTTACTTCACTTGAACATTTTGGGCATGTAGATATTTCATCTTGTAAGTCGGGGCATGCAAATTCACACACGGTGCAAATTTTTGCGGGAATAGGTATCCCCCATACAATTTGCCTCGATATATTCCAATCAATAGTATGCTCCATCCAATATCTGAATACTTTTTCATAATTATCAGGGATAAACTTTATTTTCCCTTCATCAACTGCGGAAAGTGCCATTTTTGATAACTGCTCCATTTTTACAAACCATTGATCCATAACTTGAGGCTCAATTGGTGTATTGCATTTATAGCAACACGGAACGTTGTGCGTGTACGCTTCATCAATTTTTACAAGAAGCCCCTTTGCTCGCAGTTTTTCAATTATTTTCGGACGAGCATCTCGTATTTTCATGCCAACAAATTCCCCTGCTTGTGCAAGTAACTTCCCCCTCAAGTCTATTATTTGTTCTTTTGGAAGATTATGCTTCTGGGCAATTTGAAAGTCAGCGGCGTCATGCCACGGAGTTATAGTCATCACACCCGTACCAAATTCCATATCAATAGAATCGTCTTTTATTACCGTTGCCGTGACCGTACCGTTCATCCACTCTGCTTCAAATGTATCTCCGTGTTTGTACGCAGCGTACCGCGTATCATCCGGATGCATGACCACATACTTATCACCAAATTTTGTCTCCGGACGAGCAGTTGCAATAACAAAGGGACCATATTGCAAGTAATACAGCGGGTCTTTTTTTTCTTCCGTCGTTGTTTCTACATCAGAAAGTGTTGTTTGATGCTTTGGGCACCAATTTACAATTCTTTTTCCACGAAATACTAAATTGTCATCAAACATTTTCTTGAACGTCTTCTGTACTTCCAACACCACGTCCGGATCCAGCGTAAATTTTTCTCGAGACCAATCACAAGAAGCGCCGAGTCGCTTTACTTCATTTTCCATGTGCTTTTTATTTTCTATTGTAAAATCGTATATCTCTTTATATAAATCCTGAGGATCTAGTGAAAAACGAGAGCGTCCTTCTTTTTCAAGCTTTTTCTCGTACACAATTTGCGTTTCAAAGCCGGCATGGTCTGCACCCGGAACCCAAAGCGTTTTAAAGCCACGCATTCGCTTAAAGCGGGTAATAATATCCTCTAGCGTAATAAAAAGCGCATGGCCAGCGTGTAAATGCCCGTTTGCGTTCGGAGGAGGCATAATAACGGTAAATGGTTTTTTGTGTCTTTTTGGGAGATTGTCGGGGTTGAAAAAACCGGACGCTTCCCACGCTGTGTATATCCTGCCCTCTGTATCCTTTGGCTCATACGGTTTTGTGAACTTTTCATGCATATATACGTATGCATAGTATGCCCCACAACGGGTAAAAATCAATCTGGCGCAGTTACTCCCGTAGAGTTATGCTATGGAACAGATGTCTTACACTATTGCTATTGAATCAACTGAAGCATTAGATCAAGTAATCATTCCCGAAGGGTTTACTTGCAACGAAGCCCAGAAGGCATGTATGCCAGCGTTTGTGTTCAGTATTGCAGGGCAAGTAGGGTTTCGAAAAGCATTAGAACACCTAGTTGACTGTCGGAAAAAAGACTGTTCTTCTCTGCGAAAAAAAGTGAGAGAAAGTATGTATGAAAAAGTGAAATGGTTGTTTTCTGAACATGCACTCCTTGGCTGTATGGAATGCCAATCGTTCCTCTATGGAGCAAAAAGTCCATTAAAATTAAATGAGGGTAAAAATTTTGCTACTACAGCACTTCACCTATCAGAATGCTCTCACGAAGGGTGCGCGCGGCTTCGTCGATCTGTGTTGCTTACTATTCGAGATTCCGTAAGTCCGTCGGCGACGAGCAAAGACCTTTTCTAGCTTCGTTAGCTAGTTAGCTGCATTAGCTTCGTTAGCTTCTCGAATTTAACG
>CAYIHP010000111.1:0-2541 GCA_964363175.1 uncultured Candidatus Saccharibacteria bacterium | reverse complement strand
TGCGAGTTATATCGCAGCAGGAGTAGATATTCACAAAAGCGTCATATTTGTTCAGTCACATATTCAGGCGCATACCGAGCTTGCATGGCTTCTTTCAACAATTACTCCGCACGGTACTATGACCCGCATGACACAATTTAAAGATAAATCAAAAAAAATGTCTTCAAAAGATGCAATATCACTGGCACTGTTTTCATACCCTGTTTTAATGGCCGCGGATATTTTGCTGTACAACACGGATATTGTGCCCGTTGGCGAGGATCAAAAACAGCACGTAGAATTGGCTCGCGATATTGCACAGCGTTTCAACGCAAAATATGGAGACATATTTACTATCCCAGAAAGCTACATCCCAGAACATTCTGCTAGAATTATGTCACTTTCAGACCCCAAGAAAAAAATGAGTAAAAGCGATAATGAAAAAAGCTATATTGCGCTCACAGACACGCCAGATATTATCCGACAAAAAATCAGTAGCGCCGTAACAGACACAGAAGCTGTATTTTCATTCAAAAAAAGTGGCCCCGCAGTGAAAAACCTTTTACATATCTATAAAGCATTTTCCAAAAAAGAAGAACAAGACATAGAACAAGAATTTACAGGTAAAAACTATAAAGAGTTTAAAGATACACTAGCCGCATCTATTATTTCTGGACTTAGAGATTTTCAATTAACGTACAACGAAACAAGAAAAGACGACGTAGAACTTCGCTTTACACTCGGCCGCGGCATGCACCGCGCACAAGGAGTTGCCAATGCAACACTCCATAAAGCAAAAGAAGCTATGGGGTTAATGTAATATTTTATATATGTTTTCAAATCTTTCAGAGGCAGCAAATACAACTATAGAAAAATGGCTCACCGAAGAAAAATACAGCGAATATAAAACAGAATTAGAAAAACTCATCGTAAACGAAGATTGGAAAACTCTTGAGGATAGTTTTTTTACAAGTATTCCATTCGGGACAGGTGGTCGGCGTGGAACTGTTGGAATTGGGAGTAATAGAATAAATAAAATAACTATTGGAGAATCAGCGCAGGGACTTACGAATTATCTTGTAGAACAAATAGGAGATAATTCGAAAAAACAGGGAATTGTCATCGCGCACGATACGAGAACAACATCTCGAGAATTTGCGGAGTATGTTGCAAGTATTTTCGCAGCAAACGGGTTTACCACCTATCTGTTTAATTCATTCCGCGCGACACCAGAGCTTTCGTTTGCAGTGCGGCATCTTCATGCAGCCGCAGGAGTAGTCATTAGCGCAAGCCACAATCCACCCGCAGATAACGGCTTTAAAGCATATTGGAGTGATGGCAGCCAAGTAGTTCCACCACACGATAAGGGTATTATGCAAGCTGTCACTAATGTAAAAAATATAATGACCAGCTTGCCCGCCGAACTGGCGGGCCAAATACACATTATCGGCAAAGAAGTCGACGATGCATACGTAGCAGCAATTGCAAACGAAAGCATGTCACAAAGCCGCAGCGCAAAAATTGTATATTCGCCGCTTCATGGAACGGGAATAATGAGCGTACAAAAAGTATTAGCACATGTTGGCTTTCTAGGCGTAACGATAGTTTCCGAACAAGCGTCCCCCGACGGCACGTTTCCAAATCTGCCAAACAATATTCCAAACCCAGAAGTGCCAAGTGCAAGTGAGATGGTTACTCAGTACGCAAAACGCTTAGATGCAGATATTGCAATCAGCACAGATCCAGATGCTGATAGACTTGGCGTTGTAGCAAAAGATATTGACGGAGAATATAAACTACTTACCGGAAATCAAATTGCGGCACTCGCTGCCTATTACGTTGCGAACAAGGGGCAAAAGGGATTCCTCGTCCGTACAATAGTTACAACCGATCTACTCGACGCAATTGCAGAGGACTATGGCCTAAAAATATATAATCACATTTTAATCGGTTTTAAATACGTCGCACAGTTAATCCGAGAACATCAAGATAACGGGAACGAAACATTTTTACTTGGAGGAGAAGAAAGCTATGGCCTCCTCAAAGGTTCGTATTGTCGCGATAAAGACGCAGCAGTAGCAGCACTTCTCTTGTGCGAACTAGCATCTGAACTCAAAGACCAAGGCAAAACACTTTTTTGGCAATTGAGGCAGCTGTATAAAAAATATGGTATTTATACGGAAACACTTTCCAACATCAGCTATCCCGGCGCAGAAGGGTTTCAAAATATGCAAAAAATTATGAAACAACTTCGCGAGCAGAGTCCAAATGATATCGCCGGAACGTCAATTACTACTGTCGTCGATAGAGAGACGTTTACCGGCACAGACAAGGGCAATGTCTTAATCTTTGAACTATCAGATCCCACCACAGTGGGACCCGCCGTCGCTGGCGAGTCAGCCCATAACCGTCTCACTATTCGCCCATCCGGAACAGAACCAAAAATCAAAATATATACGCAGTTACACGCTCCCGTTGATCCATCTATTTCAGATGCAGATCTGCAGATAAAAATTACAGAAGAAACGTCCCGCGCAAAGCAGCTCGCCGAAGCGTTTCAAA
>CAYIHP010000110.1:0-2550 GCA_964363175.1 uncultured Candidatus Saccharibacteria bacterium | reverse complement strand
GACTACACAGTATTGTTGACAAAAAGGGCTACAAAAACAATTTGGCAAAGAACACGGCCGTATTCCCTATTATTACCACCCCAAGCACTGGCAAAATAAGCCTTTTTCGCCCAACAACTTCAAGCGCATCTAATAAAAACAATGTAAACAGCACTTCAAATATCTGCAACACTGGGAAAAAGTACCACGCCGGGTAATATGCAGAAAACATCACGAGCCCGGCAATTAAACTTGTACACAAAGCAATTATCATCGCAAGAAATACCCGCGAAACTGAATTAATATATTTATTCGGAAACAAAAGAAGCAACACACTCGCAGCAAACCCCATACTGCATAGCGGAATAGTCAGCAGTATTTTTCGATATGGAAACGCAGGACTATTTAACAACTCCGCATGATGCGTAATTTTATGGAATATATCTTGCATATGTTGCAACGGGAATACATGCATGTACGGATCACACAGCACAAACAAAACAGCTGCAAACAACAAAACAACCAGAATATGCTTTTTCAAAGTTGAAAAAAGAAACACGCATACAAAAAACAACACAACAAGCGAAATATCTATTCGAGTAGCTAGTGCTATGCCGAAAACACTGCCTAATATAGCACTTGTTACTACGTCATGCTTTTTATTTTCATATATATACAGCGCATACAGTAGTAAAAACGTAGAAAATGCCGTAACCAAAGCAGACGGTGGTGTGGCGTTGTAATACGCTTGGCTTGGGATGAGCACGGCACCAGCGCCGACATACCACAAGCTTTTTGGCCGCAGCTGAAAACAAAGTAAGACAGAAAGCGCGACGGGGACTGAAATACCAACGGCCATAATGCCGGCAAATGCTTGATTAGAAGATATGCCAAATGTTTGTAATATAGCGGCTGCGCCCAAAATAGTTGTGGCCGGGTACCCATAATACAAACTTTTCCTCTGCGACTCTAAACTGGTTTCTGAAAAAAGCTTCATTTCTCGCATCCACTGTTGCTGATCTGGGGAGTCATCCAAATACCGCCAATATACGGCGTGCAATGCCACAGAAAGCAAAAGGGTTATAAGAAATACGTGTTGAGGGCGCATAGGGTATAGAATATAGTAAACACAGTATGCCGATAGGAACAATACAAGAACAAAAAGAACGCGCCCAGATTATCCACACAGAACTGGAACGGCTGTTTCCGGGCGACCTTGCTACGCCACTTAATTACACCACTGATTTTCAACTTCTTGTTGCCGTCATTCTTTCTGCACAGTGCACTGATGACAGGGTAAATATTGTCACAAAAGATTTGTTTCAAAAATACAAAACGGTAGATAGCTTTGCACATGCAAATGCTCTCGAACTTGAACGAGCCATATTTTCAACAGGATTTTATAGAAACAAAGCGATAGCCATTATTAACAGCGCTACCATTATTCAAGAAAAACATAACGGCTGCGTTCCCGGAACCATGCAGGAATTATTACAATTACCCGGCGTTGGCAGAAAAACAGCAAACGTCATTCTTGGGCATTTATTTAAAAAAGTAGAAGGAATTGCCGTAGATACGCACGTTATTCGACTGGCAAATAAATTTGGTCTAACGCAGTCCAAAAATCCGGATGTGATAGAAAAAGATTTATGCAGTATCCTGCCGAAAGAACACTGGTGGAACTTTTCCTATCGCTTAAAAGCGTATGGCCGCAAATATAGCCCGGCATGGAAGAAGCATGACGAAGATGACCCGGTGAGTGTGGTGTTAGGCGGTAGCAAGTAGGTTGTAGCCGGTAGGTTGCCCGCCAGCGGACGGCGGGTCCGCCGTATTGGCGGATAGATAGTAGCCGGTAGGATTGCGTCGTTCCCCTCTCCTGTTCTGGGAGAGGGTCTGCCAGCAGGCAGGGGTGAGGGGTTGTGAGTGAGAACAAAAAATAAAAAAACGCTTAGAGAATGTCTGAATAATCAGATATCTCTAAGCGTTGAGGATCAACAACCACGTTACTTATTACTGCAACATGGCATCTACTATTATTTCTGCCGGCGTTTTTGCTGGCAGGCCGAGGGTCGGATTATCAATTCCAACTTCGACAATATTTTGAAGCTGGTTCAAGTCTTCCGTCTTCTTTGCTACGAACAACGTATAAAAGAGAGGAATTGCATCTTTCCAGATTGGAGCCAGATGCCCACAAATAACCCCCGAAAATCCAAACACCGGCCTTTTGAAAGTATGGAGACGATACCTAAAAACCTTCCCCTCAACTGTTACCCACTCTGCAGTCGAAGATAACGTAACGAGAACGTGATCAGCATCACGAACCATCGTTGCATGATACGGATCCAGAGACCTATTCGGATAAGAAAAGTAGACTCTGCAATTTGGGCCTGGAAATACTAGCCTACTTTCTACGCAAGCCTTAGCGGCCGGTTGATGTGCTTGAAGAATCACATTAACAGAATGGCCGAGCAAAACTAATCGCTCAGCCACAGGTACAAGGGCTTCCGCCGGATCCATATCAGTAGCAGCCAAAACAAAACTCTTGGGTGAAGTAACCATGATTATCTTCTT
>CAYIHP010000109.1:0-2571 GCA_964363175.1 uncultured Candidatus Saccharibacteria bacterium | reverse complement strand
AGCTACTTTTTGAACAAAGCGCGAAAAATGTTCTGAAGCATCACTTGATTCCCAGCCCCCACCATCCATAAACCAAACAGGGCTGGTGAAGTGGTGCAATGTTACAAACGGCTCTATATGCTTGGCGCGAAGATCTTCAAGCACCGCTCGATAATGGGCTATTTCTTGTTCATCCCAAGCACCCTTTGTAGGCTCTATTCTGCTCCACTCAATAGATAGTCGATGAGCATTATGTCCAAGGGAACTTGCCATCGCAAAGTCATCACGAAAAAGACTGTAATGATCGGAAGCTTCCCCTGACTTTAATCTCCCCTCTTCCTGTTCCCATCTCCACCAGTCGTTGTTTATATTGTTCCCCTCTACCTGGTGAGCGCTTGTAGCTGCTCCCCAAAAGAATGGAGTTTTATGTACAGTGTGGTTATTCATATATACAATATCAGTACTATGAATATAGCAGAACTTTCGAATATTAGAGAGGCTGTACCACCACTACCGTATGGCGGTACCGAGTACGTCATTTCTGCCGTCACAGAAGGATTGGCTCAAAAAGGTCACGACGTTTCTCTTTTTGCTACTGGAGATTCTAAAACAAAAGGCAACCTAGAATATGTTTGCGAAAAATCCATAGGTTTTGGAAAAATATCGGAGGAGAATGCAGATATGTTACTAAAAAAACATCTCGACTTTTTTTTATCAAAGGCAAATTCTTTTGACTTGATTCATAATCATATTTTAGAAACTTTTGCGCATAGCTCCACTATTCGTCCTCCAATAGTAACAACTCTGCATACAGAACTATCGCGTCCGAATGAGCAAAGAATACTACAAACACCTGAAGCACAAAAAACATTCTTTGTATCAATCAGTGACAATCAACGAAAATCACTTCCCAACCTTCCCTATATACAAACAATCTATCACGGGATCCCCGTTCAAGAATACCCCTTTCGAGATATTGCCGGAGAATATTTTGTATTTTTAGGCAGAATTACACCTGAAAAGGGCGTTGAATTAGCGGTAGAAGTAGCCAAACAAACTGGTCGCAAACTAATCATTGCTGCAAAAGTGGATGAACCTCTAACGGACTATTCCAAAAAAATGCTTCGTCTTTTTGAAGAAACCCCTTGCGTAGAGTTTATTGGGCAAGTGGGCGAAGAAAAAAAGGAGCTTCTTGCAAATGCGTATGCCCTTCTTATGCCTATTCAATGGGAGGAGCCTTTCGGCCTTGTGGTAATTGAAGCTATGGCATGCGGAACTCCTGTGATTGCCTTTCGACGTGGGTCCATGCCTGAGATTATTAAAGAAGGTATATCAGGATTCCTTGTAAATACAGTTCAAGAAATGATTCAGGTATCTGAAAAAATACCAGACATAAAGAGAATAGACTGTAGACAAGAAACGGAAAAACGATTTTCTATTGAACAGATGGTAAACGAATACGAAAAAGTATTTATGGAAATTCTTGCCAACACCTCCCTAAAACCCTAATCGTCTTGCCCAAATATCAATCACTGGTTCTTCGAGGCGTACGTCTTCGTGAACAAATTCAATTAATATATCGCGAATGGCGACCGGGTCTGCAGTACCAATTTCCATATGAATAAGCGGTACTAATCTCCTGCTACTGCGCAAAATAACGGTTTTTACATTGCCCGGTTCATACACAATATTAAACGCTTCCAAATGTTTGTAATGATACAGCGTGTTGTTTAATGCAACTCCTTCTGTGAGTAAGCGATACCGGATAATAGACGGCTTATGTTGTGCAACTACGAACATATACACCCCAATCATACCTATAGTAAGTGAAGCAATAAAGTTTCCAAATAAAGCAAAACCAACAGCTATTGCTGTAATTCCCCCCGCAAACAGAGCAAACCATTTCACTCCCCTATCTTGGTGAATATGTTCTGGTGCCTCCCATGCAAACAATGTTGATACATCTTCTACGTCATCATCAATTTTCCGCAAATCCTCTTCTTCTTGCATTTGCGTAAACTCTTCTCGGAACCGAGGATCTTGTTTTACTCGAAGATCTAGTTCGTGTTCTCTGCGCTCAACGTTTTTATGTTGAGGCGAGTGCGGTTTATTGTGTTGATGCACGGGCTTTTTTTCGCGCACTGCTTCGCGGTTCATACGCTTACTATACCACATTAGTACTGCGCAGTATGGTGGACAAAATACCCGATTACATCCATGATAAGGCATACATGATCTCGTAGCTCAGCGGATAGAGCATCAGCTTGCGGAGCTGGGGGCCAGAGGTTCGAATCCTCTCGAGATCACTAAAAGTATAGGGAGAGGTCGCATAGTGGCCTAGTGCGCACGCTTGTCCCCCTGCGGGGGATGCCCCGAAGGGGCAGAAAGTTTACTAATTATGTATTACGTATATATCCTACAAAGTAGCAAAAATAAAAATTGGAGATATGTCGGAGCCACCGAGGATTTGCGAAAAAGATTCGAGCGCCATAATACTGGATATGTAAAATCTACAAAAGCCTATAAACCCTTTCAGCTCCTATACTACGAGGCCTACCAAACATTAGAATTGGCTCGAAAACGGGAATATCA
>CAYIHP010000108.1:0-2618 GCA_964363175.1 uncultured Candidatus Saccharibacteria bacterium | reverse complement strand
TACCAAGATCACCAAAGCCAGGGGCTGCTCCGCCTGGATTTGTTTTGCCGGGGTCAGCGATAGGCCCTTGTATTGGCTTACAATCTTTGTCGAACGTGATTCCAGTTTCCGGATCAGGTTCACCAACTTTGTACTTCTTTCCTGCCTGGACTTTTACGCCGTTAATTGTATATGTACCTTGCGCTGCTGGATTACCTCCCAAAGATGTGACGAACTCTTGAGACTGCGCGCCATCTGGAGTCGCTGCAAGTTTTACTTTTCCACTTTCTACGGGCTGACTCATAGCTCGTTTAACTTCTTCCGCGGTAGTTGCGCTTCCAAGCTTGCGAAGTTGGTAATTCAACTCTGATTCGATAATCGGAGGTTCTATGTCTCGAGTTGGGTCTCCTGGTAGTTTTTCATCTGTTATAGGGCCGTTCTGAACATCTTGTCCTGGGCGAGGAGGAATACAAACGACTTGGTCTTCTTGCTTCGGTGGTTGTTGAGGAGGTTGCTGGGCCTTCGGAATACTTTTATCTTGCAGTCCACGATTTAGTTCTTCTAATTTATTTTTTATATTATCTTGCCCGCTCACGCTATCGTATCCCTTCGGATTGTTTGGATTTGGATAATCAAGACGAGACGGCACCGGCTTTCCTCCTAAATAGTCCAACGCGGAATATTTTCCTAAATCATTAGATATTTGCAATGCTCCGCTTTTTAATGCCGCGGCAGCCTCAGGATTTTGCATGAGCAAATCTCTCGCTTCACTTAATCGGTTCGACGGCACATGAATAGTAGGTTTTCCATTAATTAACTGTGCGTGTGCCTGAGACGCTACGCAAACCAGAATAATTACATATCCTACAAAAAATAAATTACGAATACTCATATCATCTCACCACCGTCTCGCTCACGGGTTCGCCAGAAATAATATTGGAAAATATGGACGCAATAGAATTTTTGAGCGAATTAAGAAGTGAAACCGGAGCACCGCTACGAGAAAGTTGATCAAATATATTAGTACTACTAGGTACTGCTGGAATACCTCCGGCACACACTCCCGCACTTACTTGAACGGTTCCAGATTGTAACAGGTAACAAGGATTGTTATATGTTCTCCCGTCCGCCCCACAAACAGGATTTGGATCTTGTTTCTCGCACGTTAACTGTCCGTTCCCAAACCCTGCGCCATACTGGTTTTGTCCTTGTTGATTTGCCTGTTGCCCTTGCTTTCCGAGCAATGCTTGCATAAGAGCAGAAAGCAACCCTCCACCTGCATCTGGTGCGGGCGCAGCTCCTCCGCCACCATTATTACCTCCTGGGTTATTGTTATTACCACCAGGTTCTGGTGTTGGTTCCGGCTCCAAAGGAGCCCACTCCGTAGGATTGCACTCATCATCAAAGACTATTTTATCCTCAGGACTTGGACGCCTTGCAATATAATGTTTTCCAACATCCACTTTTTTACCACCAACAGTATAGGTGCCTTGCGCTTCAGAATTTCCTCCCAATGATTGTACAAATTCCTCTGCCTGTCCTTTTGTTGGAAGAACGACTAAACGCTTTACAACACCTGTTGCTTCCGGTTTTTTTGCAAGTGTAGTCTTCACATGCTCTTCGATTTTATCTCCGCCCAATCTTCGTATATCAAAATTTATTTGTGATTCATTGCTTTTTTCAATGTCTTGTACCTGTCCTAATAGCGGAAACTCTTGCGGAAACAGCGTTCTGTTACCAAACCCACTTATTGATGGTGGTTTAAATGCAACTTCAATATCTCCACCAGAACCACTACCCGTATAACTTTCCGCAACTTGTCCAGGGCGAAGCAAAATACATTCGGTAAACTTATTATATTTGTCCGCAGTTTCCTGATCTCTAAAAAAGATTGGGGCATCAGGATTTTCAACTTTCGATCTGCCCGACTTGCCATTGTTTAATGCTTTATCTAATTCTCCAGCAGTAACTACTCCATCTTTATTCGTATCAGGATCTTTTGCAGTGCCTGTTCCAAAATTACTCATCGCATTTTTTATATCTTCACCAAATTCTGCTTTCCACGACTGTCCGTTCGCTTGATACACCCAACCCGGCTTATCAGCCGTTGACGCAGTAAATACGCCATTAATTCCATCTGGAAGCTTACCAATATTACACACAATTCCAGATCCACAACTTTCAATAAACGCAGAAGCAGTTGTGCCGTTATTCCTTGCAGCTTGCCCAATAGCAGTGAGTGCATCAGCTCTATTAAAATTTAAACCACCGTCCGTACCCAAACCCCCTATAACTCCATGGCCACCGTACACCACCATATTACTAGCACCCGGACTTGAAAAATCTTTTTGGAGCTGTGATTTAAATTGATCATAGTTCCAACCAACTATATTTCTATGCACAACTTGTGCTCCAGGAATATTTTGAAACGCAAGATATGAATTCGGATACGCTGCACCAACGGAAGTGTGGGGGTTTGTATGAATATATAAATATACTTTCAAGGGGGGTACGCTCTGCGCAAGTACTACTTGGATAAAAATCGCAGAGGCAAAAACAAAAGCCACTACCAATAAGCTCGTTTTTTTAAATACAGCAATCATCGCACCGTCGTTTCAGTTACCCCTGTTCCCGCAAGA
>CAYIHP010000107.1:0-2625 GCA_964363175.1 uncultured Candidatus Saccharibacteria bacterium | reverse complement strand
TGCAACCGGGTTTGCGCGAACTGACCATTTTTGCCGACGACCTGCAGCAAACCTGCAACTGAACAACAACCCGAGAACACGATGAAACGGTTCATTTTGGGGGTTCTCCATTTTTCGAGAAAAACTTACACCTACGATTCCAAAGCTTTTCTTGAACTAGGGAAGAAATTTCCCTACTAAAAACACTCAACTGCTTTCTTACATGAGTGTTGGGTTTTAAAAGGTTCAAGATTAGCCTGACAATGTAAGTATTATGCATCTCGCAATACGTGTCAAATGGTTGTATACTGCGTATATACAACATGTTAATTATTAATCATATCTTCACCATGAAACAACTTATTTCTCTCAGCACTATGGCAGTAGCCGCAATTGCCCTTGTAGCAAGTGCCGCATTGCCATCACCTGCCGACGCATCAAGCAACGTGTATTCATTTACTGCGCGCGGAGTAGTTACAGACTTCGACAATACTGCCGGAACGGCAAAAATAGATATTTCGAAAGTTGCCGATAAGGGCAGACTTGACCTCGTAGATAATAATACCGAGTTCATCGTTAAAAACGCTACTACGGTGTACAAGGTTGTTGCCGGTAAAGATAAGCGCGTAACCTACCATAATTTAGCTGTGGGCCAAGAAGTGGGTATTAAAGGTGTTAAAAAAGATGACGACACATATACAGTAAGCTTTATCCGCATTGAAGACCGTTCATTTGTTGCAGTTGGAAACCTTGAAGCTTTTAATGATAGTGCCCATACCATGAGAATTCTTATGGTGAGCTCTACGTATAAGCCAACGCAATTTACCAAAAGCAAGAACGTGAAAGTGAATATGGTGTTTGGGGATGATTACACAACGTTCTACAACCACAATGGCAAAGTTGCTATCTCTGCAGATTCTATAAATGCAGATGCTCAGAAGGTTCGACTTGTAGGGCAGATCACAGATAAAAACACGTGGAAAGTACTGAAGATGTGGAATTTGTACAAAGGGAAATAATTTGTACTAACGCAGTAATAAAAAATGTCCCGCTTATGCGGGACATTTTTATTTCGTATCCTCTCTTCTCTATGAAAGATGAACGGAGACCAACTTGGTCATTTCAAACATGTTTACTACATCTTTGCCACCAAACACTTTCTTTAGTGCAGCATCGGCAACGATGTTGCGCTTGTTTGCAGGATCCTGCAAGTTATTAGACTTAATATATTCCCACAACTTCTTCACTACTTCTGATCGGGGCATTGGCCCTTCGCCTACTACAGCAGCAAGATCTGCGCTGATAGTCATTGGCTTCATGAACGCTGAATTTGCCATATGTCATGTAAATTAGTAATAAAATTCTCTACCCCTATAGTCTAGCACTAAATGCCCCCTTATGTGCAAGGGGATATCTTTGGCAATGTATGCTATGCTAAAAGCGTGACTTTTCCAGAACCTACGGATATCTTTTTAGCAATTATATCGCTGGCCATTGTTGTGGTTGCAATTATTGCTGGGTGGGTAGGCGTTTTACTAATTCGTACTCTGAAAAATGTTCTCTATATCTCCCGAACAGCACGCAAAGAGAGCGATAAAATTATTGGCGAAATGGACAGCATCTTGCACTTTCTCCGTTCCCTAGGCATGCTTTTTAGAAGTACTAAAAAGAAAAAGAAGTAATCCTTATTTTATTTTATTTTCGCGACAATCACTATGAAATCAGCAACAAAGAAGAATATCGAAATCGCAGGGACAGTTGCAGCAGGGCTTGCAGCACTGGCAGCAGGAGCTATTTTCCTGTATGGGAAAGATGGAGCAAAGCGTCGGAAGCAAGTAAAGGGCTGGATGTTAAAGGCAAAAGGTGAAGTACTAGAAAAACTGGAAACCCTAGAAGATTTCAGCCAAGATTCATATAACCGCATTGTTGACGACGTTGCCAGCAGCTACAAGCAATTAAAAAATATTGACTCCTCAGAAGTACTCCAAATGGTAGATGAGCTCAAAGGGCATTATAAAAGTATTCAAAAAGCTCTGAACAAAAAACCTTTGAAGAAAGTAAAAGTTGCAAAGAAGAAATAACTCGTTCAGATAAGTACGTGATAAAAGAGCTGCTACAACTTACGCAGCTCTTTTAAGTCTTTATCTGGCAAGTACAGTAACAAAAACCCCAAGACTATTGCAATACCTGACGTCCAAAACTGGTCACCACCGAATACATGTAGAACAAAAAAATCCAGTATATACCACAGACCGCGCCAAATAAGAACCACTCCAAAAACAATGGAGAAGCTCGACGTGAAATACGATAGCTTATGATGCAAACGCTTTTTCTTCATGTTCGTATAAGTATATCACAAGAACATGTTGTAGTAATAAAAAAACTTCCGAAGCGAGAAAACATCGCTTCAGAAGTTACGAGTAAATACTGACATTCACAGTTTGAATTCTCGCGGTTTCGGAATCGGCGCTCGAAGATGTCCAACCAATTCGTCAAGAATCTGCTGGTTCGACTTATTTCCGCGGCTATCGATCTTCACATGATAGTTCCCAGATGCTAACTGGACTCGCTGATTCTGGATACAACCAGAAACGCGTCGATTCAACTCAGCCTGACTGATCGGCGCCCTCTCAACAATTCTCTTTT
>CAYIHP010000106.1:0-2631 GCA_964363175.1 uncultured Candidatus Saccharibacteria bacterium | reverse complement strand
TTTCGTCTTCTTTGCCATACATAAAGTGTACGCCATAAAAAAAAGAAGCCCTAGTCGTTCAAAACGAACGACCGGGGCTAAATATTCAGCCTGGGAGCATGAATACAAATTCATCCTGAAGTTGAAATGAAAGATCAGACATCGAACCAGACGAAGCTCGAGACTGAGTCGGGAAGGCATGTAAACACCAAGTCGACCCATCATGATGCAAATTCTCTCTGAAAATGCGAGGCATACCTTTGGAGTCTACTATTGGCTGCATTGCAAACCAAAGTACGATATTTTGCTTTGTTTGAGTTCTCATGTTGCGGTGGACATATATTGGTACGTCCGGCAAACAAAGTAAGAATCTTTTTTCAAGAACTTTCGTTTGCACTTGTTCTATAGTTGGCAGTGCTCTGAAACCAAGATCCCAAAGCTTAGCATGGGCGACCCTCGCTTTCCGGCGATCAGAGCTAACCGTAAAAGCTGGTTGCCTTATTACGTCCTGTGCCAAAGGCCCTGTTAGGAAACCAGTGCTTTGAGAGTCATCGAGAAGTACTTCTTTAGATAACCCCTCAGTCTCAAAATCCATCCAAACCGAAACACTCATGATCATTCTCCTGCTAGTTGATTTCAGCCTTCCCAACTAACGTAAATTGGAAAGAACATTCGATGAGAGTAATACTGTTCTTTGTGCTGATTTTGTCAATCGAGCTCAACCGTGACTACCCGTTCATCCTCGGTGTCACCTGGCTTGAAATCAATACGCCATGTGCGGTTTTTTATTTCTTGCTGCATCAACTCCCCCCATTCGATAACTACTACTGCTTTTTGTTCTTTTGCAGTATCAACTAATTCATGAATATAATTGTTGTTCAGTGCTGTTTGATCGCCCGTTCTATATAAATCAATATGAATAAGCGTTGTAATATCCGGATTATTTGAAGCTTGGTATTCACCAACTAAGGTAAACGTCGGCGATGTAATTGTATCTTTCACGCCAAGCGCCTTGCCGAGGCTTTGGGTAAACGTCGTTTTACCTGCGCCAAGCTCACCAGACAGCAACACAACGTCCCCAGGTTGCAATTCTGCCGCCACACTCGACGCAAGACTATACAGAGCTTCGAGACTAGTTATGTTATGTGTGCCGAGTTGATTTGCCATATTAAAATAACAATACCACGTGGATTCCGGCTCGTGGGCCGGAATGACGACAAATAAACGACTTCTCCACATAATCACTGTTTCATTTATCTTATAAACAAGATAGGCTAATAAGATTTCCTATGAGTTTACCTGAGATTCAACAAGCAGTAGCAGTGCTCACAAGAGCCTCTAGTATTTTATTGCTTGTTCCAGAGAAAACCTCTGTCGACTCTTTTTCTTCCATGATTGCGCTGTCATTAGCGCTTACAAAAATTGAGAATAAAGAAGTCCATTGCGTAAGCCCTTCACACGTCCCCCAAGAACTACAATTCTTACCCGGATCTTCGCAAGTTCTCATGAACCCACAGACAAAGCCAAGCATTATTATAGACATTGCTGGAGTTTCTACTATTACGGATATTAAACAGGAGCAACTCAAAGGCGGAGTACGAATACAGCTTGTTTTAGATGAAGGGGTAGAAGCAACCGCAGACTTAATTGAAACACATATCCGCCAAATGCCTTATGATGCAATTGTCCTCTTTGGAGCATCGGACCTTGCAGACTTGGGCGCACTATTTACCAACAGTGCAGATTTTTTCTACAACACTCCAATTATTAATATTGACCACCGCCCAACAAATGAGCATTTTGGGACAATAAACATTGTTGATATCACGGCATCATCTATTGCTGAAATTACATATGAACTGATTATGGCAATCAATGTGCAAAGCATAGATGCAGATATTGCAACTGCCCTCTACGCGGGCATTATAGGTGCTACGCAGTCATTTCAGAAACCATCGACCAATCCTCATGCATTCCAGGTAGCAGCAGAGTTGATGGGGCTGAAGGCGCGCACAGAAATTGTTATTCAACAACTTATTAAAACAAAACCGTTATTCCTATTAAAACTTGCCGGGAGAACGTATGCGCGGCTTCGCCACGACGAACACGGACGATTCTTTTGGAGCATCCTAAGAGAACTTGATTTCATAGAAAGCGGGGCACGGCACGACCATATTCCGCTTGTTATGCAGGAGCTTACGAATAATATATCTGGGTATAACGCAGCGTCCATATTGTACGAAGACAACGCAAAACAATATACATTGTATGTATCCTTAGGAAGAGGGCTCGGAAAAAAGACGAAAGAAATTCAAGAAAACCTAGGTGCTCGCAGAGAAAATAAACTCTTAGTTGTTCCAATAGACGCAATAACACTTGAAGAAGCGGAAAAGACTGCAATTGCGAAAATGCAAAGCATTATTCCGCTGGTGCAAGGATGACATTACTCCTGCGAAACGCGCTCCACTTCTTCAATTGTTGTTTTTTTGTCGATTACTTTCAAATACGCATCTTGTGCAATAGTTGTCATGCCATCTTTTTGAGCAAGAGTTTGAATTTCTCGGCTACTTACCCCAGACAGAACTAAATTCTTCATTTCATCCCGTACGGCAAATATTTCAAACACACCGAGGCGCCCATGAAATCCCGTGT
>CAYIHP010000105.1:0-2763 GCA_964363175.1 uncultured Candidatus Saccharibacteria bacterium | reverse complement strand
TCGGAGAAAATATTTCAAAACGCATATGATACTTATTTCGACGACTACTAATACGAGTGAGGACGCTTGCTCAACAGAGTTTCTTGATAGCTTTGATGGGGTTATTACGTTTGTGCCGTTATCTGTAAAACATGTCCAAGAAGTTGCGCGAAGAAAACTTGCCCGTCTTAATGGTCTACTACAGATAGAGCACGATGTTTCACTGGATATAACACCCGAACTTATCGATTATGTAGCGGGGGCAGGGTACAGCGAGGAGTCCGGGGCGCATGCTATGGGCGGGTTGATACGATCAACTATTGAAAATAAGGCTATGCAAGCAATTCAGGAGGGAAAAGTAGTCCCTGGGGGCAAAATCCGCATAGATCCAAGGCAATTCGCATAGGGGGTTGACAGAATAGTAATATAGGCATATAATGCTATTTGGATAGTTCTGACAGTACCAATTTACAAAACAAGAGGGAGTAGAAAATGATCTGGTTTCTACGGTGTTATCTGTATGTGGCGTATTTCGTTGGCTTTCACAAGCACGTTTGTCGTCTCATTCTGAAGTGGGAGAAAGGCATTCAAAACAAAATTCGCCACGGTGTAGCGTGTAAAATGCGCCTATTTATGTTTGAGAAAGGGTATGCTCAGTGCCCGACTTGCGGAAAGATTACGCATTTGCGAGAGGAGCATCTGAATAATCACAATAGCACGTGCTATGCACGGCTTATCGCACCTCCGCAGTGCCGTCAGTGTCCTGTTGAGGTGGATCTTCCAAGAGATAACTGTCCTGAACATGGTGGCGAGCCGAGAGATGAAGCCAAGCATGCTGAACGTATGGCAAAAATTGGTCAGCAAATTCAAGAGGAAGAGGATTGGTATCGCGGGGAAAAAGCGCCAGCGCCAGGCGAACGTCCAAAAAGTCCTACTCCTCTAGATCTTTTGGATGGCGACTGAAGCGAACAAACGGACACAAAGCCACAACGGGCGGACATCAACTGATGCCGCCCGATTTTTTATACTCATGAAAAATTAACAGGCGAAGCCTGTGCATATAAATAGCTATAATCCCCCGAAGCCTCCGCCATCTGGCGGAGCGAAGGGGGATATTTGCACACCTGGATTCCGGGTCTCTGGCCCGGAATGACACTATTTAATTTCCAGTGCTTTCCACCAACGGGATTTCCGTCACTTTTGTTCCGTCTAACGCATAGATGCGCTGCTCATCGGGTGAAATTGCAATATCAGCTAGGCTAGACATGTCATCTAGAAATATTTGCCTAATAAGTGCCCCATTTTTTGAAAAGATGACAACTCGTTTGTTAGCCGGATCAAGCACATAGAGGTTTTGCATGGTATCGGATGTCATAATCTTGAGCGCAGAAGAAAGAGACGGGTCTACTTTTGCTTGCACAAAATCAGCTTTTTCTCCCCGATAGAATTTTGTAATTTCACCGCTGCTACCCAGAGCAAAAATATTTCCATCTATTGCTAAGCTTACAATATCGTTAGATTTTGCCTTTGCATCAGTAATCCAAGGTGTGCCACCAGAATATCCTCGTAATGTTTTGTTAAAGGCAAGAATATTACCCAGTGAGGAGTCGTACAGGTAAAGTCGGTTTCCAAACACAGAGATTGTTGCAATGGAAGGTTTTTCTGCAGGTATAGTGATGTCTTGCGTGACAAGAGAGTTGTCTTTGGTATCAAAAAGCGCAATACCGTTACTATCCGTATAAAAGACGATTGTTTTGTCAGAATTTTGTGCACTTCCTCCCGCAATAAACCCTATTCCTTCGGTGGCTTGGCGAACTATTTCACCTTTGCCATCCATTCCCATTTTTACCATGGTGTTCGTACCCTCCTGCACCGCATAGAGCACGTTATTTACAAAGTAGATGTGTTTGGGCGGAGTATTTTTCGTAAGCTGAGCAAAATCTCCAACGAAGCGCGAGTTTATACTTCCGCTTCGAAATATTTTTTGCAACCTGTCTTGTTGTGTTTGAATGTCTTGTGCAAGAACTTTTGTTTCTTCGCCGTACAAAGTTCCTTTTTGTAATTCGGCCGTTAAGGCTTTTGCGTCAGATAGAAGGCCGCTTGCTTGTTCGCGATTGTCGTAGATGAGTGCAGTTTTTGCCGCATCTACTTTTGTACGAGCTTCATGCAAAAGCTGACTCGCCTGTTCGATAGCTTGGTCGGACGCACGCTTTTTTTGCAGGAGAATAAGACTTGCCCCAAGTGCTACAAGGAGAACTACGGCAATAATTGCAAACATTTTACTAGATGCAGGAAGTGACATGGCCCACTTCTTTGCATTTTGGGGAGATGGTCTTGGTATACTCATTGCTGGGATTTTTTTCACAACTCCTCTTGACCCATTTTTTACCGCCGGCCAGACCCATGTTTTAAGTCCCCGAAATATATGAGAAACGATTGATATAACTAGAAGAATTGCTTGCTGTAAAAACGACCGTTTTACAATAAGGGGAACGCGCGGAGCAAGATTTGCATTTGCCGCATTCTCGTGTGGCTTTCTTGCTACGAATGGAATTTCTTTTTTGGGCTCAGACACATACTGAGGAAGAAGGATTACTACGGTGGTTGCAAGGGGAATGCGGTGCCCTTGATCAAGATACAGCCCTTCTAATCTTGCAGCTATAGTAGATGCCGAGTGTTCAAGTGCAAACCTACCCACATCTACCGACCGAAATACAGAATCAAATGTTGATGTAGTAAAAAATAGTGTATCTCTTTCTATTATATCGCCCGTTGCTACTTGAG
>CAYIHP010000104.1:0-2851 GCA_964363175.1 uncultured Candidatus Saccharibacteria bacterium | reverse complement strand
CAAGGTAAAACTTTATTCCAGAAATGGTCAGTCATTTGATGAAAAATTTTCTTCAAATACTCCGAATACTCTACCATAGGACGACGCATGACTTTCTCCGCTATAGAAGTGACTTACTACATATTGTCAAAGACCAACATCTACATATAGCACACAAGTATACGTGTGTCAAATTCACAGTTTGACAATACAAACAGAATGACATATAAGTACATTGGCGTTAATAGGACACCTTAAGGTTTGGTCTTTTACAAATCGGAGCTCAATATGAAAAAAGATGATGGAAACGATGAACACGAGGATTTGCCGGATAAAATCCAAAGAAAACTCGAGAAAGTCGTACTAGTAAGCAGGACAATCAACGAATTGGCCAGCGAATCCTCGCTGTTCAACGTTGTAAGCCTCATTGATGGCGAACAATTTACAGACCCACTCGAAGCTAGTCGCTTTGGAAAATGTGGAATCGTTTGGTTCATTCCGAAGTTCGTCGATAGTCCGCAAGAATTTGAATCCCAGTTTTGCACAGCAATTGGACCAAAGCCGGATCTTGAATTCGGCGAAAAAGAGGATCTCGACACGGACAGATTATCTGACAATGCCCGCTTGGAACTACTTGAAAAAGTAAACAAGAGCGATATTGGCAAGAAACGATCTGTCTATGAGTGCATGGAGCGCGTCAGATCAGCCTTGAGCGGGGCTACCGCAAATCGAGTATCGGTTTGCGTCATAGCATCGTACAACGTACTTGATGATGACACCATTACCTTGCTCGCCTTTCACCCCTGCATCGACCCGCGAGCTGCAATCGAATTGTGGTGGAAAGAATTCAAAGACTAACAGCTTTCTGCCACAAAGAGAAAAGTAATAGGCCGCGCATAGCAATATGCCGGTCTTTTTTTATCGCGCTTTTTCTAGCTTTGCTATACGACCCTTAAAACCTCGCGAAATTTTACCCAATATCTGATTTATTTCTCGCGACTCTCTAAGCGCCCTTCGAAAAAGACTTTTAATTATCACCATGTCATTTAGAAATTGGGTCGAAGTTAAAAACAATACGTCTTTTTCAGCTTTACTTGTCATATAAAAAGTATGCGCTTTTTATGAAAAAGATTACAGTTATACGTATGCGTATTGAAATAGATCAATCGGTAAAAATTGAACAGCTAAGTAGAGACACTATAATTGCGCTTTCAAATGATATTGAATTCACAGTAACAATTTCTAGTAAAATAAAGCGAAAATTGCAACAGGAATTCCGAACACTTGGAAAACAAAAATTATTCAGGTATCGCACATTTATGGCGGGAGTTGTGCTACTTGTTCATTATGCCCCGCTAAAGAACATACCGTCCGTTACACTTGATCGGGAATATGCGGGACACGAAAAAATCTTGAGAAGCATGTTTTTCGAAATGTGGACCCGATATCACTCAGAGCTACCGATGTTTGAAATTAAAGAAATAGGCAAGCGTTCCAGAGCTCATGACGTGGGCTATCGAACACTGAAAGGAAAGAAGAAAGTAGACAGAAAACTGACGTATACAGAAGTTAGAAAACTTGCCCTAAAATAAACCTAGGTGCTTATGCGCGCCGAATGGATACGGCGGTGAGGCACCTGAGGTATACGCCCATTATACGAGCTTTGATGCAAAAGTCAACCCAACTGCCGTTACTCCTGCAATTCTGGTGGCAAGTCTCCTCTAAGTGGCTCAAAGCGAATGCGAGAGTCGTTCGACAAAGCTAAATCATCATCAAGTGCAACATCTAAATCATCTAGCACTTCCCCTTCTTCTATCTCCTGTTTTAATGCATAGGCAAGCGCGATGTCGCGATTTATTCTATCGAGGACGTCGTCTTGCAACGAAATATCTATATGTTTTCGAATAGCGCGAGATACGGTCTCTGCTTGTGGAAGGGTTAATTGCTGTTCCTGTACTTTTTCTTTTTGCCCTTCAAATGCTTCTTTGGAAGCAAGTACAAATTGGTTACCATCTTCGTCCGTAAACGAAAATGTTCCGCCCAAATCTTTTAAAATATGTAGGATTGGTTGCAGTGTTTCTTTCAGTGGTTTTTGTTCGTGGTGCATATTCTAAACGTATATCGAGAAATAAAAATGCGCAACGTAGAGTCCGTCGCATTTCTCCCCTTTGGATAAGGGGGAGCACCCACCATCAGGTGGGGTGGGGGTAAGTCGAGCAACGCAATTACGACCCCCTCTCGCTCCCCCTCATACGAAGGGGAGAAAACGACAACCTGGATCCCGGGTCAAGCCCGGGATGACCTGCGGGTCACTTTTTCGCCGCTGTACCTACAATTGCTTCTTGAACGTTTCTTGGAACTTCTTGGTAATGGTCAAAATGCATGGAGTAGTTTGCTCGACCTTGGCTCATCGAACGAATCTGCGTTGCGTACCCAAACATTTCTCCAAGCGGAACGGTTGCATCAATAACTTTCAAATTTACTCGGTCGTTGATTGCAAGAATTTGGCCTCGGCGAGAGTTTAAGTCACCTACCACATCTCCCATATAATTTTCAGGAGTGATAACTTCAACTTTCATAATCGGCTCAAGAAGCACAGGGTCTGCTGCGCGCATACCTTCTCGAAACGCCATAGCTCCGGCAATTTTAAATGCAATTTCAGATGAATCCACGTCATGATAGCTTCCATCAAACGCAGTAGCTTTAATATCCACAACTGGAAACCCTGCAAGTACTCCGTTCTTTGATGCTTCTTCTACACCCTTTCCAATTGCAGGCAAATATTCTTGTGG
Source organism: uncultured Candidatus Saccharibacteria bacterium (assembly GCA_964363175.1). GTDB lineage: Bacteria > Patescibacteriota > Andersenbacteria > UBA10190 > UBA10190 > HO2-45-11b. The sequence continues at coordinate 80 of CAYIHP010000104.1, read as the reverse complement.
AATAACCCCACCTTTAATTGCTTGTTCGTATTCCACACCAGCTCCGCGCTCTTGTGGCTCCAAGCGAATCCACACATGGC
>CAYIHP010000103.1:0-2852 GCA_964363175.1 uncultured Candidatus Saccharibacteria bacterium | reverse complement strand
CAGAATCTCAAGGCTTTATAGACGAAGTAATCGAAATGGCGATAGTCGTCCCTCCCCCTTTTCAAGGGGGAGCTGGAGGGGGTGGGAGAACGGTAATGCATCACATAAAAAATATTCTTGCACTTCGAAAACATCACTTCGACATTGGCATCGTCTTATCGCCCGGGCAATTAATAAAAAGCGCAGGATATATGTTTCTTGCGGGCATTCCGATGCGTATCGGAGGGAGCTATCCGTATAAAGGAAACCCTCACGCAGCAAAATTTTTGACGCACGCAATTGATGAGTTGCCAAACATGCACGATATAGAACAAAATATCCGATTACTGGAACCGTTTGGCCTTGGCAAAATCCATGCACCCTATTATTCCCTACAAATTCCAGAAAAAAACCTGCAAGAAGTAGAGAGTTTGCTTTCCTCAACGATTACCCCCTCTCGCTCCCCCTCATATGAGGGGGAGAAATATCGCTTCATTGGCATACATGCCGGTTGCGCAGTGGGCTTTGAATGGAAACGATGGCCACTAGAAAGGTTTGCGGAAGTTGCAATTGCGCTTATACAAAAAAATCCGACTACTCGTATTCTTCTTTTTGGTGGAAAGGATGAAGCAGCAGATAAACAATTTATGCTTACTAAAATCAATGAGTATTTCTCCCCCTCGGATGAGGGGGAGCACTCTGCATCAGCAGAGGAGGGGGTCGTCGTTGCTTACGACATTTCCGCATCACTCCTCACAACAGCAGCAGTTATGCAAAAATGCTCGTTTTTCTTATCAAACGATTCCGGCCTCATGCACATTGCTGCCGCAACAGGAGTACCCGTACTTGGGCTGTTTGGTCCAACAAGTGAAGTATTAACCGGCCCACGTGGCAGCAACAGCTCCGTGCTACGTGCCCAAGGCACAGTACCAGTCTACAACACCGAAAAGGGCAACAATTTAGGAAACACTTCGCACGAAAGCCTACTGAAAATCAGCGTTCAAATGGTGCTTGACAAGATAGCAGAAACTATCATATAAAAGACGCAAGTGTCGTAATGTATTTACGACACATTGTCAGGATTATTTCCCCTTTCAAATCAAAGGAAAAAAGAACATGTGGAAATTTTTGTCTACGTTCTTATTGTTCATGTTTGGAATATACATGTTACTGGGTATCGTATTCCCATTAACGAGCTTCTACAGGAGTACGCAAAACGATATTCGTATCCTGGCCATTGGATCAATTTCGTGCGCAGTTAGCCTCATGGTTCTACAACTCACACTAGTTTTTCACTACTCTACGCGTTGTAGAAGCATCGAAAGTCGTTTGAGCAAGGCGGAAAAGGAACTTAAGGAACTTAAAGAGTAGTCATTCCTGTGCAAAGGGTGCAAAAATGTCTCGTCGACGAAAGTCAAAAAAACATTTCAGTTGCGGGCACAGGGGTTTCGATAATCATTGCCATCGATGCGCCAAGTGCAAAAAGTTCAAGAATCGAAAATTCCAAGGCAAAGCCTTGGAATCGCGTAATTGAGACAAATGCAGACTCACCGAGCCAGCCCCCAAAAGCTGGCTTTTTTTATCTAATCTATAATTACAATGGATTTGCTAGATGTTGTCATTCCGGCCCGTGAGCCGGAATCCAGGGAACGATTGTCTGGATGCCGGGTCAAGCCCGGCATGACACGGCGGGAAAAGCTAACGCAGTTCGCGATAAAACTCTTCGTGCTCTTTCGCGATTTTTTCCATATTAAGATTATCTCGAACAAAGTCTCGTGCGGCTACGCCCATTTCTTTTTTATCAAAATGGTTCATAGAAAGTGCATGTTCGAGAGATTTTTTGAGATCTTCTACTGATCCTCGTTTAAATAAAAGACCAGTTTTATTATGTTGAATTATCTCAGCTGGGCCGCCTATGTTTGATGCGATAACTAGCTTACCGCGGGACATACCTTCTATCACTGTTCTACCAAATGGCTCTACCCAAAGATGCGGTGCAACAAGTATTTCTGAATCATTTATGAGGCTTTTTAATCTATGATATGGCACATGAGGTGTAAAAGTCACACGATATTGCATCCCCCATGTAGCAGCAAGATTTTCATATTCTTCATACTGCGCACCATTACCTGCAATAGTTAAATGTGCGCGTTGGTCTGTTTTCATGAGCTCTCGCCATGCTTTCAGTAACACGAGTACCCCTTTATACATCTCAACCCTGCCAATATACAGGACGTTACCTGTTTTGCTTTTGCTCAGTGGCTCCGCTAGATATTCGGCCGCTATAGGGTTGTAGATAACTGCTGTATGTTGATGGGTAATGTCTTGGTGCGCTGAAATTATTTTCTGCTGTGCACTAGATATAAATATTTGATAGCAGAAACAGCGAAAAGCTGCTTTTCTATATCGCATATTGTATGTGTACTGCCACATACGAAACAGCTTGCGAACAAATGAAGCTTCTGCAATACGGTGACACGTGGTGAATTCATGAGCGCCCGCACAACCAGGGTCTATATTGCCATCTGATTGAATATTGTTCGTACATCCTGATATTTGCGCATAGTCTCGCGCCGTTACCACTGCGTTTTTTGGATTACATACTGCAAGCATTAAGGCACTACGAAAATCATGTGCATGCACTATGTCATACTTTGAGAAATCTTGTATATATTTGCACAATATCTTTGATGCTTTTTTACTTGCTCTGCGTTCAAATAAAGGTTTAGCTTGCAAGCCAAGTGGCAAGGTAATAACTCGAACACCGTCAGCATGCCGCTCATTTTGTTTAGAACCGCTCGTGATAACCGTTACCGTGTGTCCTAATGTTTGCAGTCCCTGGGCTATAATATGGGTAGATATCTCTCCGCCAC
>CAYIHP010000102.1:0-2852 GCA_964363175.1 uncultured Candidatus Saccharibacteria bacterium | reverse complement strand
AAAGTAACAGGCAAAAAGAAGAAACAAAAAATGTACCGCAGATACACGGGGTACCCAGGGGGGCTAAGAGAGCGTAGCTTGCAAGAACAAATGAAGAAAGACTCACGTTTTGTTATTCGACAAGCCGTAGAGGGCATGTTGCCAAAAAATAGGCTCCGAGCTTCTCGTATGAGAAATTTATATGTGTATCCAACTGCTGAGCATCCTCATTTACCACAAGTTAACCAAGAAAACGTATGAAAACTGATTTAATCCACGGCCTTGGCCGCAGAAAGACTTCCGTAGCACGCGTGCTTCTTATTAGTGAAAAAGATAGTCAGACTATCAACGGCATTACGCTTGATGCATACTTCCCATCGGAATCTATGCGGATTATTACACTCAAACCACTGGTGATGACGTCACAAGACAGCGAGTACGGACTGAAAGTGAAAGTATCTGGTGGGGGAAAGCAGTCTCAAGCAGAAGCAGTATCTCTTGGTATTGCACGCGCATTGCTTTCCGTAGATGAAGGTTTTCGTAAGCAACTCAAAACAGCGGGTTTACTTCGTCGAGATTCTCGCAAGAAAGAACGTAAAAAACCAGGTCTCAAAGGCGCCCGCCGAGCACCACAGTTCAGCAAACGTTAGAAAAGTTTATAGAGAATGTGTCATCCCGGCCCGTGAGCCGGGATCCACGTTTTAGAAAAAATTGATGTATACTTTTATTATGCAAAAAAGCACTAAGATAGCAGTCTGCATAGCAATCACAGCTTTCGTACTACTCGCCCTATTTATTAAAGTTCCTGAAGTAGGAGAGAACATGTTTGCTACCACGGGCAATTCTGGAGAAATTACGGGAAATGCAATTGTCGGGCAAACGTTTGTAGCTTCTCAAAATAATTTAAAAAGCATTGGCGTTCTCATAGCTACGTATTCCGGACGAGATAATACGCATCCCGTTATATTTGAGTTAAAGAAATTTGTTGGAGATTCAGTAGCACTTCGGAGCGTTACAGTTACCCCCAACAATTTTGGAGATAATCAGTTTCATGATTTTGTTTTTGACCCTATTACAGATTCTGCAGGAAAGTCATTTTTCTTTTCCATAACTTCGCCTGAAAGCGTTCATGGCGATGCGGTTGCGGTAAACGTAAATACGAACGATCCATACCACTCTGGCGTTGCTTATATCCGTGGCTCTGGCCGGCAATCAATCGATCTTGGGTTTCGAGCATTATACAACGTACCGCTCGGAATTCACGTAGTCCGGACTGTGCGGCAGTCTGTCCATACTTTTATAGCAACATGGCAAGATAGCCGACATGTATACGCACTATGGGCGGGAGCATTTGTTCCTATTTTTGGATTTATTCTCTTTGCTTGGTATTTATTTGCAGCAAAGCAGATAGTTCGAACTAGGTATATTCTTTTCGCATTAACTCTGATTGCGTTTTGTATGCGGTATATTTACGCATCATCGCTTCCTTTTACAGTAGATGAAGGAAATTATTTGTATGACGCATGGGCACTACTACAAGGAATATTTGCTGGTGGAGATGGGTATGTTAAAGCTCCCTTAGTTATTCTATGGATAGCCGTATGGGAAGCTATTCTCGGCCACACGGCCCTTGCTGGACGGGTGTCGAGTGCAGTAGCCGGTGCCGGACTCGTATTTCCAATCTATATATTAGTAAAAACACTTTGGAATAAGCGAGCAGGGTTTTTATCAGCTGGTGTGTGGGCTGTTTGCGGGAGCGCGGTAGTTGCAACAATCTACACACATACGCAGCCCGTTGCCATTTTCTTTGGGGTGACGGGTATAGCAATGCTTGCATACGCACTCAAAGAAAAAAGTGGGAAACTAAAATGGCTCCTGTTCGCAGGCTTGCTTATAGGGCTTGCCGTGGCATCACGTAAAAGCATGTTGGCACTGGGTGTTCCCGTTTTACTTTTGCTTCTAGCACTATCACAAACAATAAAGCAGAAAGTAAAAAATACGATTGTTTTTGGCATGGGCTTTCTTATAGTTCTTGCGCTCTTTTTCACGTTTGCATATAGCGTGTATGGCACAGAGGGGATAGTTGAAGCAATTGGAATAAATTCCGCATCAGATGGTATTTCCAGTATTGAAGACTCACAAATAGAACAAGTGCGCGCATATTCGCTGCGGGGGATGACACCATTTTTCCGAGAATCTCTGCCGCTTATTTTATTGTCTTTACTAGGTGTTGGTTTTTCATTAAAGAAAAAAATACTTTGGCTAATTCCACTTGGAATATTTTGGTGGGCTTGGTCATTTTTCTCTGAGTATGAAGGGGAAGCGTTTATGCGGTATGGGATTCGGCAACTGTGGTGGTTGTTCGGAATTTTAATACTCGCTTCTGCGGCACTGCGCACCCCACCCAGCCTCCCCTTGAAAAGGGGAGGAGACGACGCCTCTCCCCCTTTTCAAGGGGGAGTCGGAGGGGGTGCAAGTGTAGCATCTGGTCTTCTCGCCACCCTCTGGGTTGGCAGTTTGGCATTTTTCTACATGAATTGGATTAAATTCCACGCCAACTATATTTCTGAATTCATTCCACCACTTGTAATTATGTCTGGCGTCGGTATTGAATATTTTATTGAATGCGCACGTGCTATCAATGCGCGCTGGATTAAAAGATTAGTTATTGCATCGTTTATTATTATTGCCGGATGGTCTGCAGTGGTATCAAACTTTATCACATACATCTACGAACACACCGGGCAATTTAGCCAAAGGGCGGCGCAAGAAGCAGCGCTGTGGGCTAGCGAAAACATTCCTAAAGACGAACCAATATTTACGGGCGCAGCGCTGATTGCGTACATGGCAGATAGGCACGTATCGTTAGACAT
>CAYIHP010000101.1:0-2873 GCA_964363175.1 uncultured Candidatus Saccharibacteria bacterium | reverse complement strand
TAAGCATGGATGAGGCTTCCATTGGATATAACGCTTATTCCGTATTAAAAACTGGTCGTGATGAATACGGAGAGTTTCCGCTAATTTCCCAACGAGGCTATGATGACTGGCGCAGATCGACCTACCTTTTTCTTACGTTGCCGTTTATTGCGTTATTTGACCTGCAGGCAATCTCTATCCGACTCCCCGCAGTAATTCTTTCCGTTCTTACAATCTGGGCAACGTACCATATTGTATTGCTTCTTTTTTCAAAACATTCGCAACAAATTGCGCTTCTGACATCGTTCCTGCTTGCTATCAGTCCCTGGCATGTCTATATTTCCCGGCTCGGGCACGAGTCCAATGCGTATTTGTCGTTTTTTGTTTTCGGAGTTTTATTTTTCTTACAGAGTCTCGTTAATAAAAACAGACTATTCCTTTCTATGCTTTTTTTTACGCTCTCGATGATAAGTTACTATGCGGGACAAGTTCTTATACCATTGTTTGGATTAGGTTTAGTTCTTATTTATCGAAACACCCTCAAAAAAATGCTCATTCCTCTTTTTGTTTTCTCACTTTTTCTTATTCCAGTTTTTTGGTCAATTTTTTCCCCAACCGCCCTCGTGCGATTCCGGGGGACAAGTGCCTTTGATTTCAGTCAAAAGAAGATAACAAATGTAAAAATATTTGTAGATAACTATTTGTCTCATTTCAAACCCATATGGCTTTTTACTAACTCGGGCAGCGAGTCATTTAAAGTGCCGAATCTGGGACTTTTGTATATATGGGAATTGCCGTTTATTATCATTGGAATTTTAGCACTTCTGGGGAGTCGTGATTTGGACCCGCGAACGAGGAAACTTCTATTTCTCTGGTTTTTTCTTGCGCCGCTTCCGGCCTCCATTGCGACACAAGCGCCGCACGCCATGCGCTCGTATGCGTTTCTTCCCACATGGCAAATTTTTACGGCATGTGGGTTGGTTTGGATATTGTCTAAATTTAAATGGCCCGGGCTAATTGTTCTCGGACTGCTCGCGTTCGTTAGCTTGCAATCGCTTTATACTAATTATTTTTTTGTTTTCCCAATTGAGCAATCTGACTCGTTCCACTATGCCTTATCAAAGGCAATACCGTATGTACGCGCTCGCGAAAATAACTATGAGAAAATAGTTTTCTCAAACAAAGACAACCTGTACCAGTCGTATATGCCGTACTTATATTACAACCGCTTCGATCCGGGAGAGTATCAGCGCTTGGGAGGAACGAAGTCCGGGGGATTTGCCGAGACGCATATAATCGGGAAATATGAATTCCGTCCTATCAATTGGCAAAGTGAAGGCCGCGGACTGTATGTGGGAAATTTGTTAGAGTTTCCCGAGGGTGTAACGGGCGTAGAAATAGCTAACAAAGCAGGAAAAACTGTAACTAAAATAGCCGAACACGAATAATTGTGAAACTTCTGTTTTTCATTTTGATTCTCGGATTTCTTCTTCGTGGTCAGGAACTTTTAAGCGGCAACTTCCTTTTTCTCAAAGACCAGGGTCGTGACATGCTTGCAGTTAAATCGATCGTTGTTGACAAAAAACTAACGCTCATTGGACCGTACACGGGACTTCAAGCTGTTTTCCAAGGTCCGCTTTATTATTATCTTCTTGCTGTTCCGTTTGCAATATTCAAAGGAGATCCGTGGGGCATAATGTTCCTGTTGATGATCACAAGCCTTGCGGCAATCTACATCGGTTTTCGAATAGGAGGAACGCTAACTGCTTTTCTCTTTGCAACATCACCGGCGCTTGCAGCTGCCGCCACATTTTTCTGGAGTCCTTTTTTTGTTATTCCGATTATGAGTGGATATCTCTATTTTTTCTTTTTCTGGATGAAAACCGGAGAAAAGCGGGCGTTTATTTTGCTTTCTGTAAGTTTAGCCCTCATGTACCATTTTGAATTGGCTTTTGCCGTGCCCTGGACAATAGTTTCTTTTTTTATCTTTTGGTATGTTGCAAAAACGCGCAGGATTCACTGGTATCCATTTCTCCTTATCCTAACTATTCTTATATCTATTTTACCACTTCTCTTGTTTGACGTACGTCACGATTTTTTGACTTCGCGTTCCATCGTGAGGCTGGCGACAGGAAATACCCAGGGGCTTGCCTCATCTCTTGAGCCCTATGACAAAATTATTCGTGATCACATTGTAAGTTTTGTGAGTAGTATCAATGCATCGTTTTTCATGAATGCATCGATTGCAGGTCTTACATCACTCGTCCTGATTGTGACAGGAATTTGGTATATCGCCTTTGGAAGAAGACTCGAAATAAAACTTCTCTTTGTGATGCCTGTTCTTCTATGGCTTATTTACCTTCTTTATCCTTTCCAACTCTATAGCTGGTACCTCGTTGGGTTGTTTCCTGTTTATATGATTCTCATGGGCTATGGTCTTAGCCGGTTCAAATGGACCGGCGCTGGTTTCGTAATCATTGTTCTGTTGTTTACCACAAGCAAACTTATAACACTTTATAATTCAACGGATTTGGGTGGAACGGCAAAAATCCGGGGGAAACTTGAGGCTATTGATGCGATACACCAGGATGCTCGCGGAGCACCATTTAACGTACTGGTATTTACTCCGGTTGTGCTCACCGATGCATATGACTATCTTTTTTGGTGGAAATACGACGCTGGGCCTCCACATGAAAAACGTGGGGTGACGTATCTTCTCATTGAGCCCGATCCTACCAAACCATGGTCACACGAAGGCTGGTTAGAGACGGTCGTCTCGGGCGGTGATATCATGGAAACAAAGATACTGCCATCCGGGTTTATTATCCAGAAACGACTGTATGACTAGTCTTATTCTGTTGATCCTTTCTCTTGTTCCACTGTTGGATTTAGCG
>CAYIHP010000100.1:0-2923 GCA_964363175.1 uncultured Candidatus Saccharibacteria bacterium | reverse complement strand
CTAAAAGTATGAAAAAAGCATTTATAACAGGGGTTGCCGGTTTCATCGGAAGCCATCTTGCTGATTATCTTATCGAAAAAAAATGGAACGTTTGGGGAGTGGATAATTTCTTAACAGGAGATAAAAAAAATATTAATGCAAAGGTAACATTCAAAAAAATTGATATCAGGGACTATGATAAACTTTCTGCTTTCATGAAAGCAGTCAGGCCAGAGCATATTTTTCATTTGGCAGCAATAGCAAGAACCCCTTGGACGATTGATGACCCGCTCTTGTGTCATGAGACAAACACAACAGGAACACTGCATGTACTTTTGTCTGCAAGAGATGCAAATGTAAAAAAAGTGGTATTTGCTTCGTCAAATATCGTGTACGCGGAATACACCCCATATTTTGTATCGAAGATCACCGGAGAACTCTATATGCGCTCATTTGATAAAATATATGGACTACCCACGGTGTCCTTGCGGTTTTCCAATGCCTACGGGAGTCTTAGGCAGAGCGAGAAAGGACCGGCGATAAACTGTATCGCATCGCTTCGGCAGTCGAAGCGCAGAAACGGATATGTTTGGATTACCGGAGATGGAACACAGTCACGAGATTTTACGCATGTTACTGATATTGCCCGCGCCTGTTTGTTAGCTGCACAGGCCGAGGTTCACGCGGATGAAATTGATATTTGTACCGGAAGAAATTTTACCATGAATCAAATAGCCAAATACTTCAACTGCCGGATTAAATACGTAGCGGAGCGACTCGGGGATGTAAAGCATATTGCCCAGGATCCAAAAAAGGCCAGGAAACTGCTTAATTTTGAGGCAAAAAAGAGATTAGAAGATTATATACAGGTATATCTATGAAATACCTCAATTATTTTACAGGAAAAAAGGTCGGTATCCCCGGAGGCAACGGATTTTTTGGTTCGTACATTGCCGAGATGCTCAAAGCCGTGAATTGTCAGGTTTTTATTCCTAAAACTGCTGACGGTGTGGATTTTCGAAGGCGGCAAGATTGTTTCTCGTACTTATCTATCACCAAACCTGATATTGTAATCAATTGCGCGGCAAACCAAGGAGGGGTCGCGTACCATATTGGCAAACAAGCGGACCTGTTTTTGGATAACTTACTCATGGGTACCTATCTCATGCAAGCTAGTCAACATGTTGGCGTGAAAAAATTCGTTAACATCGTTGCCGGATGTGCCTATCCCGGGTACCTTAATAAGAACGAACTCAATGAAGATGATTTTTGGAGCGGTATACTTCATGAGAGTATATTTAGTTACGGATTCCCGAGAAAGGCCACCACTGTCTATGGTCTCGCGCTCAAGAAACAATATAATTTCAACTCTATTCATCTTATTATGGCGAACATGTACGGTCCTGGTGAACATTTCAATCCCCAGCAGAGTAAGGCTCTCGCCGGCCTTCTTAAGAAAATTTACGAGGCGAAGAAGAATAAGTCACCAACGGTCGAGATTTGGGGAACAGGAAGGCCGCTTCGTGACTGGCTCTACGTCAAAGACGGCGCGGAAGCCGTACTTCGGGCAACCGCCGCTTACAACGATGTAACGCCTCTTAATATTGCTACAGGGCTAGCTGTTTCCATATCTGAGCTTGCAGAAACGATAAAAAAAGTCCTTAAGTATAAGGGAACGTTTGTCTATAACACAAATAAACCGGAGGGTGCGCTCCATAAAATTTTCGGCGTAGGCAAGATGAGGAAAGTGTTGGGATGGGTGCCACATACGCCATTAGAAGTAGGAATTGCGGAAACTGCCTCGTGGTTAGGAAAACATTACAAACAGGCTATTATGCACTAATACTATCGTGAAGAGCCTTGCTATCATTGGAAGTGGTGGAATGTTGGGTTCAGATTTGGTCCGGTATTTAGATAGTCACTTCCATATTACCCCGATACATAGAAAAAATTACAAGTCCGTAATCGGAAAAATGTTTGATATTGTTATTAACGCCAATGGTAACAGCCGTCGGTATTGGGCTAACGAGAATCCGAATCAAGATTTTTTTGCTTCAACCGTTTCGGTCATGCAAAGTATTCATGACTTTCCTTGCAACCTCTACATTTATATTTCTAGCCCCGATGTATATAAAACGCATTGGGGCTCGAAAGAAGGGGAAGTTATTGATTCAACAAAACTTGAGCCTTACGGGTTTCACAAGTACTTATCGGAGTTAATCGTAAAGAAGTACACGAAATATTACCTCATTTTGCGCTGTTCGATGATTCTGGGTTCAAACCTCAGAAAGGGGCCAATCTTTGATATAGCCCATAACATTCCTCTCTCCATAACTCTTGATTCTCGGTTGCAACTCATTACGACGCGAGCAGTTTCTGACATTATTAGAACAATGTTGGATAACACTGCATCCCGCAACACGTTTAATGTTGGAGGCATCGGTTCGGTCTCATTCACAAGGATTGGAACATACTTCAATCAAAAAATACAAACGAAACGCGATGCGAAGAAGCAGCGATATGAAATGAATATAGAAAAAGTGCGAGGATTGTACCCTGAGCTTGCAACGAGCCAGGAGTATTTACAGGAATTCATGCAATGAACAAGAAAGATTACGAATTGGGTAATGAGATTATCCGTACCTGGTCGACGTTCGTACCGAAGGAAACGATTACTGCCGTCGCAAAGACGCTTCGGTCAAAGTGGATAAATACAGGCAATGTTGAAAAGCAACTTCGAGAGAAAGCCTGTCGCAAGTGGCACTTTCCCTATTGTGTCGCGGTTAATAATGGCACGGCAGCATTACGGGCAAGCTTAGCAATACTAGGAGTCGGACTAGGGGATGAGGTAGTCTCAACGGCGTTTACTTTTATGGCGACAAACACTGCAATCCTTGAGCAAGGAGCAACACCGGTTTTTGCAGATATAAAATATGATGATTTA
>CAYIHP010000099.1:0-2932 GCA_964363175.1 uncultured Candidatus Saccharibacteria bacterium | reverse complement strand
GTGCTGGCAGCGCCAGATAATGTATCTCCCACTTCCGATACGCGCGTTTCTTTTTGTTGTCGTGTAAGTGGCATATTTAATTTAGATTAGGCGCCATCATGACGGTAGATACTTTATAACAGTAGAAGCCTGCAATAAATTATCCTGCAAAGGTCTTAATTGAGTGCCCTTGGTCTTTGGATGACTGAGATATTTATGACAGAATTACGCTAAAAATGCAATGTTGACAAAATAACATACAATGGTTACCATGGTTTCACCTGAATTTTTGATAGCTCTTGGACAAATCAATCTCATTGAAAGGAGATTCAAATGCATTTTGCAACCGTTGGAACTGTCATTGCGTTAGTTGTTAGCTTGACCCTATTTTGCGTGAGCGTCCAAAAACAATTTGAGAACCCAACACCCTCGTTCCGCAGACTTTTTTGGGCCTTTCTGTTCTTCGGTACAATTGCTTCTGTTTTCGCGGAAGTCAGGCTCTTGTACATCTCTATCGATGTTAAACGATCGCTACTGTACTTCCTGTCAACTACCACAACCGTTATCTTCCTGTTTTTATGCATATGCATTTCACCTCCCACAAAAAGAAATCGGAAGGGTTAATTTTCCTTCAGCACAAAATCGAGCTACGCTCATTACCGTCGGGTTTCCCCTGGCGGTTTTTTTATGCAAAAATTAGAAGCGTTGCGCTCTCCTCCCCTTTTCAAGGGGAGGTTGGGTGCCTTGCCGGCCATAGCTTTAGCGACGGCTGGGGGTGCGCAAACAGTAAGCGCATATATAATATAATAATGAGACTTTTGCCGTAATCGCACCCCCTCCAGCTCCCCCTTGAAAAGGGGGAGAGAACGCGCGGTCGCAAGCTAACGAAGCTAATGCAGCTAGTGAAGCTAACGAAGCTCGCTACAGGTACTTCACTTTATTCCGATTATGTTCGTCGTTAGTTTTAGAGAAAATAGTCGTTCCGTCTTTTGCAGTGAGGTAATAGTAGTAATCTGATGCCTCTGGGCGGATAGCTGCAAGAATGGCCGTTAAGCCCGGGTTATTGATAGGCGTTGGCGGCAGGCCTCGGTATTTTCTTGTGTTATACGGCGAATCTAGTGCTAAATCTTGGACGGTTAATGCTCCGTTTTTTTCTACTATATATTCCAGTGTTGCATCTACATAGAGCCCTTCCCCATCACCTATACGTTTCCATAATACCCCGGCTACCATTGCCATATCCTTTTCCGTTTGCACTTCTTTCTCTAAAATACTTGCCATGTTCACTATTTCGTCGAGCGTTTTCCCTTGTTTTGTTATTTCATCTCGAAGATTTTCTGGTACTTTTTTATCAAAGTTTCCGAGCATGCGTATAATAACGTCTTGTGGTGTGTCGCTTGGCGTTATGCGGTACGTATCCGGAAACATATAGCCTTCTAAACTTATGCCTCCGGCAGGCAGGTCTTTCAAGAATGAGAATCTATCTGCGTATTTAGAAGCCTTGGCTTCTTCTAAAAATGATTCTTTTGTTTTACCCGTTCGATCTGCGTAGCGTGCCGCAATTTGTGCTAGGGTAAATCCTTCCGGAAATGTCACGGAAAATTCTTTGCTTTGCACATCGCCCGTAGCAAATCTTTTTACTACTGCAGAAATGCTTTCTCCTTTTTCAACATGGTACGTTCCAGCCTGAATTTTTGCAGCAGTGTTATTTTTTCTCCCATAATATTTCCACGGAATAGTTCTGTCTGAATATTTTTCGTCTACGAGTGTTCTCCAAATTTCAGCAGCGCTTTTTCCCTGCGCAATTTCTATTTCTCCTGTTTTTTTTATTACCCCGCTTCCCCACACAAGCCGAAAAATAATTATGCCAAAAACAACACACGCTATCAGTAAGTTAAGGGTGAACTTTTTAGGATTTATAATAGTAATCATTTTTTTATAAATATTCTTTTCTGTCGCTCTCTTCTAGGCGCTGTACTACTTCTTTCACTTTTTGAGAGCTCGCAACATCTGTAATAAGCACTGCATGCTCCGTAACAACTACTATCGTATCGCTAACCCCTATCATCGAAACAACTTTACTGGTCGTGTTGTAAATATAATTATTATGACTATCTACGTGCACATGGTGACCGTGCGGCATATGGTCGCCATCAGTTCCAAATAATTGCTTCACTACTGCCCAACTTCCTACATCGCTCCATCCATAATCTCCAGTTACCGCAATAATATTCGGCGTACGCTCATTTAATGCATAATCGATGGCAATTTTTGGTATGGCAGCATATACCACTGCTGCCGCATCTCGCCCTTGTTCTGAAAGCACTGCCCCATAGTGCAAAATATCTTTGTAGAGTTCCGGAGCGTAGGTCTGAAGTTCTTGTAACAAAAAATTTGGCGTTACACACATGTAGCCTATATTCCAAAAATACGACCCGTCGAGAACGTAGGCTTTCGCTGTTTCTTCGTCAGGTTTTTCTTTAAATGAGTCTATTTTAAATACATCATCATGGCCTACTACCTTTGCCCCCATCTTCATATATCCAAAACCCGTTTCTGGCGTAGTAGGCGTGTGCCCGATAATAACTATGCGATTTGGGTCTTTTTCAATAAGGCTTCTCATTGTTTGTAAATCCTTCAACAGTTCCTCTTCATTTGTAAATACATGGTCTGCCCACAAAAAAAGCGTGGCTTTCTCGCCTTGCTCGAGATTTTTCAGCTGCACTGCTGCTGCGGCAAATGCGGGGCCAGTCTCTCTTCGTTCTGGTTCTAAAAATATATTCTTTTCTGCAATGCTCGGCAAAAGTTGTTGAATTTTTTGTTTCGTTTGTCCAAGAAGTCATAAATTTAATATATCTCTTACTTCCTCTACCTGATGGTCTTATTCTTGATGGTCTTTCTATATTCCTTCTTGAATAAAGATTCTTCATATTATTTTCGAATAGACAAAAAC
>CAYIHP010000098.1:0-2952 GCA_964363175.1 uncultured Candidatus Saccharibacteria bacterium | reverse complement strand
CTGCCATTGGCGCGTGGTTGGATATGGCCTTCGGCACCTCGAAACGGAGCAGCGACTTTATTCTTCACTACTTTCACGTACGCACGGCTTCCGATAATCTTTTCCCCCATTTTAATTTGCGCACGCTTTCGAATTTCCAATCGCACCGATGCATAAAACTTGAGCGCCTTTCCGCCCGTTGTTTCTTCCGGATTTCCGAATACTACTCCGATTTTCATACGAATTTGATTAATGAAAATAACGGTTGTATTTGTTTTTGCAACAATACCCGTTAATTTTCGAAGTGCTTGGCTCATGAGCCTGGCTTGCAGACCCATATGAGAATCTCCCATTTCACCTTCAATTTCTGCACGGGGAGTAAGCGCAGCTACGGAATCTACTACAATTAAATCTACTGCTCCCGACTTTACCAAAGTTTCTACAATATCAAGTGCCTGTTCTCCGTTATCTGGTTGGCTAATTAATAAATTACTCACATCAACCCCGATGCGTTTTGCGTATTGCGGATCGAGTGCATGTTCTGCGTCAATGTACGCCACGGTACCACCCTTTTCTTGGCACTTGGCGGTGATGTGTAATGCAAGCGTAGATTTCCCGGAAGATTCCGGACCATAAATTTCTATAACTCTTCCGCGAGGAACGCCTCCAATACCGAGCGCAATATCGAGCGATACGGAACCTGTTGGAATAGCATCGATGTTCACTTTCTTCACTTCCCCTAAGCGCATAATTGCGCCATCTCCAAATTTTTCTTTAATCATGTCAACGGCAGAACCTACTGCTATGGCTTTGTCATCTAGTTTCTCTTTTGTTTTGGTTGAGTCTTGAGGCATACAATAAGCGTACTCTACTTGCTACGTACGAAGCAAGAACAGCTGCTGAGAGCGAATTCTTCCTGCGGAATTTTTCGCTTCTACATGCACGGCGTTTATTCCTACATGAAGCGTAAGCGGCACCGAAAACTTAGAATCTTCTTGCAATAACACGTTTTCTCCATTTACGGTAAGAGAGGAACGCTCTTCGGCAAAACCCTCGAGCGTAATAACCCGCTCATGAGTTTCCATAGAAACAGGGCTCGTAATAGTCATACCCGGAAGTCTCCAAAACGATTGTACTTGCCATGCAATGTACCCGCCAACAAGAAGGGCAAGAAAAGAAATACCTGCCGCAAGTATTATTTTAGGATATAATAAACGCTCAAAAAACGTGGCAGGTGTATGAAGTGTAAGTGGGATACGTTCTCGCACGCTAGAAAGCGAACGTAAAAACGCACGAGAAGATATATTAGTATCTATGCCGAGATATTTTGCATACGTACCATACGCACCCCGCGCATACAGCTCTGCAGAAAATACGGAATAATCATCGCTCTCTAGTGCGGCTAATTGCTTTATCGGTATATGTAGTACTTCGGATACTTCCCCAAGTGAAAGTTGATTTTTTTCACGTGCACGCTTGAGACGTTCCCCAACGGCCGCTCCGCCATCCGCCAACTGGCGGAGGGGATGACGGAGCGGGTCTCCTTTTCCAGACCGAACACCTACCATTTGTCTTCTTGCCCTTCCCCACGAGGCTCACTAAGGCCGACACCATCTACATCCTCTAGTGGCTCATGAAAATTACCAATTGCTCCGCCAAACCCGTCTTGGTCTGAGGATTGCCGAAAAATTTCTCTTGGCTTATTCCCGTCTTGCGGACTAATAACGCCATATTCTTCAAGCATATCAAGCAAGCGGGCTGCACGAGAATATCCCACTCTGAGCCTGCGTTGCAAAAGAGATGCGCTTGCTTTGCCCGATTCCATAACAATTCGCTTCGCCTCTTCAAATAACACGTCATCTCCTACATCTCCTGCTTCGCCACTTCCACCGTGCGCAGGTGAAATAATTGCATCATCAAAATCTTGGTCAACAGGATTTTTCTCTCGCAAATCTTCCACAACTTGCCGCACTTCTTCTTCTGAAATAAAGCCTCCTTGCAGACGAACTGGCTTTGCCCTATCACCAGGCAAATACAACATATCTCCACTTCCGAGGAGTTTTTCTGCACCTCCGCCATCTAATATGGTACGTGAATCAATTTGCGATGCTACGTTGAATGCGATGCGGGCAGGTACGTTTGCTTTAATGAGCCCGGTAATAACATTCACAGAAGGTCGCTGGGTTGCAAGTACGAGGTGAATACCGATTGCGCGAGCCATTTGAGCAAGGCGCACAATCATGCCCTCAACATCCCTGGAATGCGTAGCCATCAAATCTGCCAATTCATCAATCACAATCACAATAAGTGGCATGGCTTCATCAGGATTGTTTGCATTAAATGAAGGCAAATTTCTTGAGCCGGATTCTGCAAGCAATCGGTATCTTCTATCCATTTCTTTTACCGCCCACTTGAGCGCATTCACCGTTTTATCTGGCTCTGTAATAACAGGCGTGAGCAAATGAGGAATTCCATTATATAGCGAAAGTTCTACACGCTTCGGGTCAACTAAAATCATGCGAACAAGCGAAGGAGAATTCCTGTACAAGAGAGAAAGTATTAACGTGTTGATAAAAATAGATTTTCCGGAACCGGTTGCACCAGCAATGAGCAAGTGTGGCATAGACGCAATGGTTCCAACTTGCGATTGCCCCGCAACGTCTTTCCCGAGCACAATTGTAAGTGGCGAAGGAGCTTTTTGAAAATCCTTGGAAGCCAAGAGGTCTTTCAAGCGCACCAAAGAAACGTCTTTGTTTGGAATTTCAATTCCCACCATATTCGTATTTGGTATAGGTGCTTCAATACGAATTGGATGAGCTGCAAGCGCGAGCGAAAGGTCGTTTTGCAACGCGGTGATACGAACAATTTTCACTCCTTCATCAGGACGCAATGTATACTGCGCAACCGTAGGCCCTACGCTCACTTTACCCATAGTAACGTTGATACCAAATTTCTCGAGTGTTGTTTTAATTA
>CAYIHP010000097.1:0-3006 GCA_964363175.1 uncultured Candidatus Saccharibacteria bacterium | reverse complement strand
CCCAAGAGGGTATATGGCACTCTGGCCAACGGGGCAATTTCCTGCCCACAGAAAGCAAGACATCTGCGTCATGCTTTTCAGCTTCTGCAACTTGATAATCCAAATCAGAAAAGTCGTATACACCGGGCTTTTTTTCAATACTGTCCCAATACGCAGAAAGGCGCAGATGCTTTACGCCTACATCGCTCAAAATATATTGGTATACTTCTTTCCAATTCAGCCCCAGTCCCGTTGCGTGCGGAGCAGAGAACGAAACACCATATTCTTGCGGAGCGGGGTAAAAAGAAGGCACTGCCAGTAAAAATACCAAAACACAAAGCCCGCCCACAATGCCTAGCAGCACCTTGAATATCTTTCTCATGCTATAAGTGTAATCCCAATACTCAATAAAATAATACCGAGACTTTTTTGTACCAATGTTTTTGGCCGCATATCTTCTTTAAATATTTTTGGAAAAAATACAGAAAACAAAATGGCAACTATAAACACAATGGCAAACTGTACACCCTGCAACGCATTTACTACAGAAACACTTCCCAAGCTAATTGCATATGACTGGAGCGCAAAAGCACCCGCAGCCAATACTTTATTTGATATAAAGAGAAAAGATACGCCACGCCTCGGCACAGCCCTCACCCTCCCGCTGAAGCGGGATGCCCTCTCCCCCCATGGGGAGAGGGGAACGCCGATAAAAACAAAGATCCCACACACCGCAATCACCCCCTCAACAACCCTCGTTGCCATAAACACTGGTAAAAAATCCGCTTCTGCATACGTATACATATATTTTGTAATCACAAAATATGCAGCAAATAATGCGCCGGCGAGTACGGGCAGGAGGAGATTTCCTCCCCTCGTACGAGGGGAGGCGAGGTGGGGTCGTAAAGTTAAAAGCCCTCCGCCAACCACAAGCAAAATAATTCCAACAAATTGCCAAGCCGTGAACACTTCCCCTAGAAACATTACTGCGAGTAAAAGGGTAAACATCGGCACGGCAGAACCAGTAATTGGCACAACTCTCGACGGTTCCCCAAAACGCATTGCTACAAAAAATACATAGAGCGCGAGAATATGCACACATCCAGTGATAACAGACCACATCACAACAAACGGCGTTGCAACAATAGGTACGAATGGTGCAATGACAATCACACACGACGCAAGTGCTGCGGAATACAACGCATATTGTAACGGTTTTCCTAATGTACTTTTCCCCGCAAGTAAACTTTTATCAACGATAAAAACAGCTCCATTGGCAACGTGCGCCAAGAGAGCTAAAAACATCCACAACATACTCCTCCTTTTTTATGCTTCTTGCAGCTCTTTATATAGCTCTACAAAAAATGCCAAGATAACAATCGAGAGAATAAATGGCACCAAATATGAAGCATATGAAAGCGAGCGTACGCTTTCTGAGACTATTTGAAACAGCACGATGCTTCCAATCATTCTCCACGCCAAGCCCCACACATGGTTACCTACCAAATGTTTCGTATGCATAATAGCCGTAAACCCTGCAGGTGCTGCCTTTAATGCAACTGCAAGCGGTGCATATACTACCCAAGTTGCAACAATTGCAGCGGGAATTAACAGAGCAATAATCGCAATTAACACAATTGCATCCACAGCCATAACTGCGCTTCCCGTAACTGGTGACCCCGTACGGGCAAATTCTGCATAAAAGTAATACAACGCCATTGCGGGTACCAGAGAGAGAAGTACCGTAAGCCCTGCTAAAATACTTGTATATAACACAGGAATATACGTAGATACCGTACTAATAAGCACGGCTCTGAGGGATATTTTCTTTTTTGCTGCAAATAGCACTCCGGTTGCGGAAGCTACAAAAACACTAATAAGCAAAAGGAGAATAAAACCGCAAAGAAATTGCGTAGCATATTGAGAGTTTTGCAATACAAGTTCAGGGTTTTCACCGTTTGCACCAGCGCGAACATATTCATTCACTAGCGGATACATTAATACTCCAGGAATAAGAGTAAATAATTGCAACACAACTGCAGACACCCATCTGCTAAGAAATAATTTCCAAGCGTTTTGTAACTGCGTATGAAAAGGTAATAATAATGTCATAGGTTTATTGTATGTAAGTGTATCATATTTTTAAATTTTATTTTAGAGACCGTAGAGTTCTCCTTCACCTTGCACTGCGCCACCGTTTCCGGAAGCCGCGTAGCTTTCTACGCTTTGTCGCAAACATTCTTGATACCCAGTATCCGTGGGGTAACTAAATGGGTATCCATCAAATGCTCCGCTCTTACTTTTACCAACATAAAAATCGTGTTTGCGAATACGCTCTACTCCGAAACATGCTTGACAAGAAACAGGCTGAAGATGAATTGGCGGAAAAAACGGCGCACCAAAATTTACATGCCAAAAAGGACTTGTCTGTAATGGGCAGTTAATCGTCTCGTCCCACCTACAAAAACAATCATACGGATGATGTATTAATTGAAATGGAATAGGGTTTTCTACATTTCCAGGGCGCGGATATGCCACCCAGTACGGGTCGCCAGGGTTTTTTCCACCTGGCTGCCCAAGCATCGCGACGTCTGTAACATTTTCACCGCCAAGACCCTTTGTACCCGCAAATAATCTGTCCGCTCTACCCGACCTGGAAAAAAGTGGAAAAAACATTCTCGTAAAATTATTATATTTATATCCAATAACAGATGGGTCCGAAACCGGCGAATCAACATTCCACGGCCGTACAAGACTGGCGACGGGATTTACAAACGCCTGAAAGGGGCTATAGCTCGCAGGTACTTGCCCAATACCTGGGTTCACATTCGTTTTTACCCCCGCGCTTCTTTCGCCTGAAAAACCTTCGTGAATTGAGGGGTCTGTTCTATCTCGGGGAATTAATTTCGGTCCCGTTTGCGCGTAACTCGCAACACCACAAACTCCCGCCAGTAACAGTATCGCTAATAATCTTTTAAATACAGCAATCATCGCACCGTCGTTTCAGTTACCCCTGTTCCCGCAAGA
>CAYIHP010000096.1:0-3016 GCA_964363175.1 uncultured Candidatus Saccharibacteria bacterium | reverse complement strand
GCGACGTGGATGCCGGATCAAGTCCGGCATGACAGAACAGAAAACTCACGATACCCTATAACTATGCCTGCGCTTTATAGACAATATCGCCCTACCACGTTTTCTGAAATAATCGGCCAAAATCATATTACCTATATATTAGGACAGTCTATTTTGAACGATAAAGTTGCGCATGCGTATTTGTTCCAGGGCCCAAGAGGTACCGGAAAAACAACTACGGCCCGAGTATTTGCAAAAAGATTAAACTGCAAAAACTCTCAAACAAATGAACCGTGTAATACATGCAGCTCATGCGTTGCATTTCAAAATAAGTCTTCGCTCGATTTGGTGGAAATCGACGCTGCATCAAATAGAGGAATAGACGATATTCGATCTCTCAGAGAAACGGTGAGCCTCGCCCCAACAAACGGAACATACAAAATATATATTATTGATGAAGTTCATATGTTATCTGGGCCTGCATTTGCGGCACTCTTAAAAACACTGGAAGAACCTCCAAAGCATGTCGTGTTTATACTCGCAACTACGGAGCTGCATAAAGTTCCTGCAACTATTGCGTCGCGTTGCCAATTGTTTCGCTTTAAGCGTGCAACAACCGAGGAAATGAAAACGCGTCTCACGCATTTGCTCGCACAAGAAAAACGCACGGGAGATGACGACCTTATTACGTTTATCACGGAACGGAGCGATGGATGTTATCGCGATGCCGAATCCCTTCTTGGGCAGCTTCTCTCAAATTCCGACGATAATCTCACGGCACTGCAAGCATCGCAGTTGCTTGGAATTCCATCACCAAAAACGGTTGAGAACTTTTTGGAAGCGTTAGTTGCCGGAGATGCAAAAACTGCAATTACACTTGCAACTAAAGCATATACGGACGGATTTGATGTAGAACAGGTTCTTCAAGAATGTGTTCGCGCTGCCAGAGATGGAATTGTTCGCGCTATTTCCCAAAAAAGTCCCCCGCAATTTGCATCCGCAGCAAATGCTGTTGATCGCATCACCGTAATTATGCGCGCATTCCTCGTTGCTCTGCAGGATATTTCATATGTTCCAGAACCGATGATTGCACTTGAACTTGCGATATTAACGTCTACGGTTGGAGTGAAGAGGGAGGTAGTAGTTTCCCCTCTCCCAACTCTGGGAGAGGGCATCCTGCCGCAGCAGGAGGGTGAGGGGAAGCGTACACAACCCGCACCACTAACCTCACCCAACCTCTCCTTCGTAAGGAGAGGAGACGATACTGCGCCGCCGATCGCACCAGCACCTACATCAACTTCGCCTGCAACTCCAGAACTCCTGAAAAAAATCCAGTCTTCTTGGGAAGCAGTTATTCAATCTGTTCGCCAAGCAAACCCCGTAGCATCTACATTTTTACGAGCCACATCTCCAAAATCTATGACGGACGATACTCTCGTACTTCACATGCAATTTCCGCTCCATAAAACATTTTTTGATAAACCAGATAACAAGAACATCGTACTTACCGCAATCTTGAACGTAACCGGCGAAACGGTAAAAATCATGTGTGAGCTTGGTGTAACAGGACCAGTTTCTCGAGACCAAATAGAATCTAACGAAGACAATCTCCTCAAAAACGTACAAGAAGTATTTGGTGTGAAGGTGTAGGCAGTTTGCATTTTCTGCTGCCTACGTGGTAATTTCATACGTCTGTACTGACGTTTTTGTTTGTAAATCCTGCTCTCTAAAAAGGAACATTGAGATGACTGATTCCGACTCAGACCTAAATCTTATGAGATCTCCTGGGACCACACTGACAGTTGTTGGTTCTGGGGGCGGTTCAGCTTCCAGCGAAAGACATATGCCGGCATTTTTGCTAGAAAGCGGCGAAACAAGATTCTTGCTCGACGCCGGATACGGCACACTGCATCAACTTTTAGCGCTCGGATATAAAACGACAGATCTGCATGGAATTTGCGTTACGCATTTTCATGGAGATCATTTCGGGGATGTCCATCACATTCTGGACACAATCGTCCGCCAAGAAGGCAAAGCACTGCGTCCGCGAATGATTATTGGTCCTATGGGGTTAGACCATCGACTAAAAGTGCTCTTTGATATTCACAAATACCACCAGGGTTTCTTCCCAAAAGAAATTCGTCTCATTGAATACGCTCCTGGGGGAAAGTACGCGATCTATTCAGGTACTAGTGAAGAGCCTATCTTGGTTGAACCGTTTGAGGTTAATCATGTAAGAACTAACTCTGCAAGCTTTCCATCTTTGGGATTCGTATGCAGGGCAGGAAACAAAAAACTTGTTTACATGGGAGACATAGGACCTAACCAGAATTGGGACTCGCTCAGATTAACAGCATTCGAAGCTGACTTACTCATCATAGAAGCGGGCGCCTCCGATGATTCTTCAGAAAAGCACATCACGGCAGAACGTGCTGTCGAATTCTCTCTGAAATGCAAAGCAAAACAAACTGTGCTAAATCATATCTCTCCAGATCGAGTTCGCGCTGTGTGGGCGACGATTCACCCCCTATGCGTTGATCAGACCGTTTTGATAGCAGAAGATGAAATGGAAATCGAGCTATAATCGGTCTTTCAGCGAAAAATCGACACACCCGGCCAGCATTGCTAGCCGGGTGTTTTTCTGTTTATTTTTCTAGCGCTGTAACTCTGCGGGTTAGTTCGTATTGTTGATTTTCAACATGCTCTAATCGTTCGGGTAGGTCGTCTTGATATCGCACTCGTTTATCAAGCGCAACAATAGATTCTTGATTTAATTCAACCCTCTCAAGTATTTCCTTATTAAAACGCCGCTGATCTTCCCAATTTAGTTTCTGCTCTAATCGAAAATCCGCAATTTCCGTTTTTAATTCACTCCGCACGCCTTGAATTTCTTGTTTAAGTTCTTTGCGAAATTCTTTTCTTATCTGACTGAAACCCTTTTTCATTTCTTTCATGATAAAACCAGCAATCTCTTGCATGGTATCCGTAACACCTAAAAGATCCCGCCTGGTGACTGGTTTATCTAAATCCTGTAATT
>CAYIHP010000095.1:0-3055 GCA_964363175.1 uncultured Candidatus Saccharibacteria bacterium | reverse complement strand
CTAAAATACTCCGCAGTGATTTTCATAATATACCCCATAAGGTAGAGGCTCCCTAAAACCAGCATGGCGCGGCTCTTTAACACAACGCTCAAAAATAATATGCCGAAGTTTAATCCCACATACAGAATTTCCCACGGCTTATTTGCCGAAGGTGCCCAGCCCCCAAGCGCAAGCGCCGCGCTTAAAAACATCATTGTTCCAAATGCGTACATCCACGAAGTAAGAGTGGGTGCGACCTTTTTCCACGCATATGCTAAGGCCAAGTAGCTTACACCGAGAAATAAAAATCGATATTCAAATGCTTTGTCTATTTCTATTGCCGGGTTTTGCTCTAGAAGTGCTCCAGTTGCGCTGAAAAAAAGCAGACTTCCGAATATAACAGAAAATGCGCGAAATAGATTGAGTCGCAGGAGGAAAAACGATGCAAGAACCCAGGCAAACATGGTGGAAAAAATAATATTTTCCATACTAAGTACTGGTGATGCATAGTTGGCTGTATCGAGTGTTATATATATGCCAAACGGTGATACAAGCGCGAATATGAGGAAAAAACTGATTGCAACACCGGTAAAATCTTTCACACGCATAAACAGTATTCCTGCAATATATGCGGCAATTCCCGAACCAAGTGTTACGAGAATGCGCGCAAGAGATGAAAGTGTTTCCCAGCGTTGTTCAAAAAAGAGAATTATTCCAATGAAGACTATGAGCCCGCCAAGAGCATATAAGATATTTATGATATTTAATTTGCTTCTTTGTGGAACCGCAATTTCACCCTGCCCTTTTTGAAACGCGGATAGTATTTCTTGCTGCGAAACACTTCGGGCCGCAGAAGCATGAGTGATTGCTGTTAAAAGATCATCTTTTTGCATAGCTATTTTTTCTCCAGTACCCAGCCGACTAATTGGAACGAATACATATCGCTCAACACGCTAGAGGTAAGGGTAATTTCTTTACTTGCCGTTTCGTTAGAAAGATACGCATGTTCGTTAGTATCAGAACCATCATCAAAGAAAAACGGGAATACGCCATACGATCTTTTTCCAAAAGAAACACTGAACCCATCGGGAGATTTTGTTTCAGCTGAAAGAGTAAGTTTTTGCGCTTCTTCAAGAGTTAATTCTGTGTTCGTATTTTCTGCGGTGTTATGGATAAAAAGATGAGGAACTGATTCTTTCTCATACGGATATATTGGATATATTTTATCCGTTCTGTAGCTTTGCACATCGTCTACTAAAGTTCCGTTTTTTACTGTAAGATCGTGTTGAATTACCAAGTCTTTGTCTGTTGTAGTATAGCTTGGATAGGAACCTGTTGCGTAGATAAAATTATACGTTGGGTTGAGTGACCTGCCAGGAAGAAGTACAGCGAGGGCAATAAGAATTACCATGATAACAGGGATAGCCAGTCCGACAATGAGCGAAATAGTTGAGGCTTTGTCTTTCATATTATTTTCCTTGCAGTATCGCCCAGAATGCTTTCAATACTGCACCAAGAGCAATAAGAAAAGCTACGGCGATAAGCACGGCGCCAATAGATTTGAGCAGTGCAACTATTGCAATAATTACCGCGCCGATAATTGCATGTTGCCAAGGCGTGCCATCGTTTTTAAAAATAAGGCGATTAACTAGGCTTCCTGTCGCAATAACCATAATCCCAAATCCAAGTAATACGAGTGGGAGTGTTGCAAATAGAACGAAAAAACCTATATATACTCCTATGTTAGTAGCAAATAAGATGAGGGCTACTGGAATGAAGAGAAATAGCCAGAGCAAACCAGTGACAGCAGATTGTACAGGGTGCGCTGTTATAATCTCTTTGCTTTTTGCAACCAAGACAGGCGCACCGTACAGTAGGGCAAGTGCGAATACTGTTGCAGATACAATTGACGCAACAAGTGCTCCAAAAGCGAGTCCTCTCTTTACCTCTTTTTGCTTTTGCGCAGGTGCAACGGTAGTGATTTTCCCCGAAACCGTAGCGCCCCCTTCGATAATAGGCGCACTGCCGTATACTTTTATGTCTCCCATCACTACAGATCCATTTGTAAGCGTAAGTTTATTGGTTGCAGCGCGGATAGTTCCATGAACAGTTCCTGATATAGTGACGTTTTCTCCTGCTATATATGTATCTCCGTGGACATGGGAATCTTTTGTGATGAGTATTTGAGAGCCAGCTACAAACAAGTCATGTGCAATATTTGAGCCAATAGAAAGAATGTCTCCTGCCACCCGCACATCATCCTGCACGTCTCCAGAAATACTTATATTGCGCCCGATTGCAAATACACTTGCGCTTGAAGACCCGGAAACATCAACGCCTTCTCCCGCTGCAAAGATATCGCCTTGCACGGGTGCATGAATGACAATAGATTTGTTTAACGCGTATACGTCGCCTATTGCTTCAGTGCGGAGTGATGCTACGTCATCAGATACAGGCAAAAACGTAGCTCCGTATGCAGAAATAGGAAATAATGCGAAAAATAATGCGACGATAAGCGCTTTGTGAGTTTGTGTAATCATGGCTGCATAGTACGCCTAAAATTCGGATGTGTCACGAGGAGAAAATGTTTGTACCGTCCAATCAAAAAGCACATGCATTTTGTTCTCCCAGCCATACATGGTTTGTATGAATACAATTCTTCGAAGTACCCAAGCAAAAAACCCCGTAAATCGGACAGATTTTCGTTCAAATATTCCATACGCATTTCCGATTGGGATAATATCTCCTTTATGAAGATACCGTTTTTTCTTCGGTGTTTGATTGTGGATGTGTGCAATAATGTTTTGCGCAACTACTTTTGATGCTTGCACGGCCGCCTGGGCAAGTGGTGGATATTTAAATTCGTCTTCTGTTACAAACGCACTGTCCCCTAATGCAAATATTTCTGGGAACTCACCTGTCTGAAACGTACCAGACACTCCAATCATTCCACGGTCATTTAAGACTTTCGGCGGAAGTATCTTTTGTAGACTACTTGCCGTTCCTGCCGTCCAAAATACACTGTTGCTTGGGATGGATTTTCCGGATGAAAGTTTTACAAAATCTTTTGTGACTT
>CAYIHP010000094.1:0-3110 GCA_964363175.1 uncultured Candidatus Saccharibacteria bacterium | reverse complement strand
ATTAACACCACATACAGGAACAACGTTCGCAAAGCTTATGGAAGTTCCTTCTGCGCGCGCGCTTGCTTCACGCATCATTGAATTTTCAGAGGTGATTACCGATATCGCCCTCATGTATAACGTAAACACCCTTACCGTGTACGCAACAGAGCTTGCAAGCGCTACCAACGCTTATTACCGTGATGTGCGCATCATAGAAAACGAGCACTATGACCAAAGAGCGCTCCTTCTTGCGCAATCCGCAAAAAAGACGCTGGCAAAAGCTCTTTCTGTGCTTGGTATCTCTGCACCTGAAAAAATGTAATACTATATTTAAACACTATGAAAAAAACACCGCTTATTATTTTTGATGGCATTGATGGTGCAGGAAAAAGTACCCAAGTTGCGCTCCTTAAAGAACGCTTGAAAGACGAGCATAAGGTATGCTTTACCCGCGAGCCGGGAGGTTCTCCACTTTCTGAAAAAATCAGAGGGATCTTTTCCTCACCCGAAGGCATACAGGCAAGCGCACGCACACAGTTTCTCCTCTTGTCCGCGGCGCATTCTCATTGGCTTGAAGAAACAGCACTCCCCAACCTTAGAGAAGGAACACCGGTAATCTCGGAGCGTGGAGACTCTTCATTGTTTGCATATCAGATTCACACCAAAGAGCGATTTGAGCTTGAAAACCTGTTCTGGGAAATACGGAATAATGTTTTTGGAGAATACCACCCGACACTCTATTTGATATTTGATGTTTCGGCAGTTGAAGCAAAGCGTCGCGTGAATGCTGACACTATACGCACACGCTCATTGTTTGACGTAGAGCCGATTGAATTTTTTGAGCGCGCGCGCACAGGATTTAGAACATTTAGTGAAAAATTACCCGGCGAGGTACTCCTCATTAGTGGCGATCGTGATCCTCAAGAAATTCACGAAGAGGTGTATCAAACCATCAGTGAGCTTTGTGGATGGAAATAACATATGCGCAGAAAATAAAAGCGAGAATTCATTAGAATTCTCGCTTTTATTTTTATATTCGAGTTGATATTTCCTAGTATGGTCGTGGCGCACCAACAACATTTGCAGCAAAATTCAATAGCCCATATACCGCGATCATAAAGAAAATACCGATGACCCCCCACAACATATGTTGTCGCCCTTCTTGCTGTGCGGTTGCATTATCTGAGTTCTGTATGAACTTTAACAGTCCATACAAAAAATAAACTACCGCTACCCCAAAAAGGAGTACAATGATGGGGTCGAGAATTTCAGATTGGATTTTTTGAATAATATCCACAATAGAAAATTATTTAGAGATACTTATTATCGAGGAAGTACAGGGAGTACAGGAGGAGTAATCCCTCTATTGTCTGGACCTACCGTATTCACCAAGATATTTACCAAACCATACACCGAAGCCATCACGGCAAGACCGACAATACCAGAGATTATTTGATTACGTGCCGCAGATTTTCCTTCTGCGTCACCCCCCGCTTTAATAAACTTAAATACCCCAAGAAGAAACCATACTACGGCCGCTGCCATTATGAGCACCGTAGCTGAATTCAAGAGTGACATAGCAAAACTGAGAATGCCACCGACGTCAGTAATTGCTGCAAAAGCAAATGAAGGAGCGAGCATCAAACCAAGTGCAATAACTTTTTTCATATGTAATTATAAACTATTAACTAATAATTATTCAGACGTTATTTTTGTCTTTAGGTAATTATATAAAACCCCTCGTGAAAGGGCAAGGGCGTTGTCGCCCCTATTGATTATTATTAAACCCTCCCGTATGCGTGCCACCATTACTAAAACCACTAAAATTGATATTTGCCGGACCACCACCCACGGGGATACCTGCTCCTGGTGCAAGCGTATTCACCAGAATACTTACCAACCCCCACATTGATACCATAACAAAGATAGCAATAATACCCCACAATGCTTTGTTCTTTAGATCGGTAAGCTCCTCGCCACTCTTGCTCGCGCGAATGATATTAAAAATATTCCAAAGAAAATATACTACTGCGAGTGAGAGAATAACCACCGTTATTGGCTTGATGAAATCTTCAAGGATATAGGCAACAAGGCCCTTGAAATCAAGTGTACCGATATTGACGGCCGCAAGCGTGACCGCGGGGATACCCATCAAACTTGTTGCAATAATTTTTTTAAAAATGTTCATATAATATAATGAAATTACTTGGTAAAGGTGTCTACGGTTTTACCAATCATCTCTGCGAATCCCCATGCACCAAAGAGGATCATGGCGCCAATCACGCTCCACAGGATCGCTTCTTTAGCTTTTTTTAATTCCGTATCCTTCCCTTGTGCCTTTACAAAAAGAAATCCAGAATAAATAAATGCAATTACCACAAATGGCATGAGAATCTGAACCGCCGCGTTGGTTACCCCTGCGACAAACGCAGAAAACGTATCATACTTTATAGGATTTTTAAGAACCTCAGCGAACGCAAATGAACCAGGAACACTGAGAGCGCAGAAAGTAACGAGAGATGCGATGATTTTTTTCATATAAATAGTATACACCCTATTCCTCTTGCTATTCAAGAAGAAAGGTAGTAAATCCTTCCGAGAGAAACTGGGAAAGTACAAACTTTATGAGCACAAAGATACCAAGCATCAGCGCAAAACCATACCCAATGTTCGTCAGCATCTCTTTCGCTGCGGTCTTTTCTTTTTCCTTGTTTTGAAAGATAACAAGGCGCGCGCCCGCATACATAATCCCCAATGCTACGAGTGGCGTTGCTATGTTTATAAAAAGGAACTTAACGATAGCGTTTGCTAATTTAATTAAATCGTAAAAACCACAGTCCAGTCCCCCGCAAACAATCAGCTCACTCGCACCGATTGAAAATAACGGCAAAGCAAGAATCCCGCTTGCAAACACTGCTCCCCCTATTTTTCTTAGCATATTGTTCATGGTTGTTATGATTTCAACTATTTATTCTGCAAAAGCTTATCAATACCACCCTGCGCAAGAGTAAGCGCCTCGGTAATTTGCGCTCTTCCTGATCCAAGACTCTCGATCATCGTACGAAAGATCTGATCAGTTTCCTTTGGCGAGGGGTCACGCCATCCACGCGCAATGATAGCAGAGTCAT
>CAYIHP010000093.1:0-3114 GCA_964363175.1 uncultured Candidatus Saccharibacteria bacterium | reverse complement strand
AGAAGAAAGTACCAAATGCCCCCTTAATGCGGCATGTACCGAGAGCTCGGCCGTTTCTTTATCTCGAATTTCCCCAACCATAATAATATCTGGGTCTTGACGCAAGATTGACCTAAGCCCCGATGCAAACGTAAATCCTATTTCTGGTTGCACTTGGGTCTGATTAATGCCCTCTACTTCATACTCCACAGGATCTTCGAGCGTTACAATATTTCTCTCTGCGGCATTCAGTGTAGTGAGTGACGTAAACAGCGTAGTAGATTTTCCTGAACCCGTAGGGCCAGAAATTAAAATAATTCCAAATGGAGCGTGCAAGTATTGTTCAAACGTCTGCTGCACCCCCGAGCGAAACCCAAGCTCTTCAAATGATGGTGCCCCACTTGCCTTATCGAGAATACGAATGGCAACTTTCTCGCCAAACCGGGTGGGCATGGTTGCTACTCGAAAATCATATGCTCTGTTATCGATAGTTGCAGAGAATCTTCCGTCCTGAGGAAGTCTCGACTCATCTATTTTCAAATTCGACAATATTTTAATACGTGAAATGACCGCAGAATGAACCTTTGGTGGAAGCGTGAGCGACGTATGCAACTTCCCATCAATGCGGTACCGAATACGTACCTCTTTTTCCATTGGTTCTATGTGGATATCGGAAGAGTGCCCCTCAATTGCATGGCGTATCATTACTGCAACAACTTTCGTAACGGGAGCCTCACCAACAATGCGCTCAATGTCTTTGTTCCCCCTTTTTCCATCCGCTATAGCAGCAGACAACTCTTGAGAAAATTCTTTCAGTGCCCCGCCTATTTCTTCTTCAACAACGCCAGCACCCCCGAGCACTTCATCTAATGCCTCACTGGATGCTAAAAATATCTCTGCGGTCAGCCCTTTTCGTTTTGCAATAAAGCGAACTGCTTCCAGTGCTTGAAAATCATCTGGCGATTCCATTGCTACAGAAAGCGTCTTGTCTTTTATATCAAACGCAATAAAACGATACGTGCTTGCAGTCTTATGAGATATGCCATCCATTGCATTGGAATCCTTTGGAGTATTTCGCAAATCGATATATGGAACATTCAAATATTCTGCAAGAAATTTTGCGAACTCTTCATCTGGAATAAGTCGCTCACTGCGAATCACGTCCGCTGATGAAATTTTGTCAGTTTTTGACCTGCTTTCGACGTGTAAAGTCTGATCTTCGCTCAAGAGTCCCTTCTCTTTGAGCAAAAGAAGCATTTGATTCATACGTGGTATTTACCGAAATAAGTTCGTTTTCCCTGTTCCTGTAGGCGCTACAACAGGAAGTAAACCTCTGGTGAAAAGAGAAGCATCTAGGTCTTTATATTCGCTTCGCTGTAGCACCGATGTATCAAAATTCTTTTGCGAAGATGCTTCTTGTATAGGCTCTGCAGAATTGTCCGTAACTTGCACAAATTCTTGGGGTTTACTTGGCAAAAAGTAAATAACTACTGCAACGATAACTGCGGCAAGGAGCGCTCCGCCGAACACTATGAGCGTTGTGTGATGTGTAGGTTCAGATTCCATGGGATGTATATTGAGAATAAAGTTGCATATTTAGTTGCGCACTGACTTGACCGGGATCTTTTGCATCATGCTCAAAGGCAATTTCTTTTACGTCTATTATACGAGGAGATTTCGCAAGGAGCGATAAGAATAATTTTACTTGTTCGTATGCGCCAGTTGCAGATACAGAAAACGCAAGTGTGCGAACTTCAGCTGGTACGGTGAGATCATCTCCACGAGTACGCGCTGCGTTCGCTTTTGCAGTGTTTGCCGGAGAGCTATTTGTAACACCCGTTATAAGTAATCCTGCTTGCGTTGCATATTCATTCAATACTCGCAAGGTGTCTTGTGTTCTGTCCGTATCTGGGAGCACGGTTGCCATTTGCTTTTCTACTTCTGGCAAAGCGGATAGTTGTTCTAATTTCACGCTCAAAGAATTGTAGAACTCTTCCTTATTTTTGAGTGTTTGCGTGTTCTGGGCAATTTGTTGCTTGAGCACGTTTGCTTGTTCAATCATGGGCCGCATCACCACAAACAAAAAGACCACAGCAATTAACACAACTCCTGTGAGAAAAATGTATGGCGTGTTCAATGAGGCGCTATTTGTAGGCATAAAAAAGAAGTTAGATTGCCGATTTACTTAAACTTGCATTATCAAAATCTAATGTCATCGAAAACACATACACAGGCGCCGGACTGCCTTCTGCACTATCAACGTTTTCTCTCTGAATTGTTTTCACTGTTCCAGAAGTAAACACTGTTGGATGGTTTGTATCTTTCAGTAAGCTGGCTAGGGTAAGTGCAATTTGATCAATGTTTTGCGTTTTTCCACTCACCGTAAGTGAGTTATTTTCGCTTCCAGCGCTTATTCTCGTGAGCACGGTATCTGCCGGCAACAAACGTTCCAGATCTGCAAATATTTTTTCCCACCCTATGTGGCTATCGAGTAATTTTGATACGTCTTCCAGGCGTTGCTCAAACAATGAGATACGTACTGCTTCGTCGTGCAAGGATTGTATCTTTTTTTCTGTAACTGCAATTTGAGACGCAATACCATCGCTGCTTGCTTGCAGAGTCCGCTTATATATAAATAATCCTAAGCCCCCAATTCCAAAAATCAGAATGAGACTACCCGCAATTGCGTACAAACGAAACCTGCGCCTGCGTGCGACAATGATATACTGCGTGCCCGGCGCGAGATTGATACTAGACATACTGAAGGAAAATGATAATACAAAAACTATATCACAAAAATGCCTTACGGCACATGTGTAAAACTTCGAAGCGCCAGTCCAACTGCAACTCCAAAGCGTGGGCCTAGTATTTGCAGCTTCGGTCCAATTGCTGCCGGATACGATAATCCTTTCCACGGGTCGCCAACGGAAGTTTCCATTTTAAATTTCTTCGTCCAATAGGTAACAAGTCCCGGAAGGCGCGCACCACCTCCGATAAGAATTGATTTTACAATTTTCTTCGACTTTTGTTGCTCGTACTGTCGTATTAAATCTTCTGCTTTATCCATTTGCTTTGCTAAGGAACTCTCAAAACTTGCACGTACTTATTGTGATTGTTTGACTGTTATTCAAACCA
>CAYIHP010000092.1:0-3133 GCA_964363175.1 uncultured Candidatus Saccharibacteria bacterium | reverse complement strand
AGATGAACTAAAGAGAGCCATACGTTGCAGTTTGCATTTTATAATTGTATCATACTTTTATGATCACTTATTATTTATATATAGTAATTCCAATTGTAGTGCTAGGGTATGTGCTTATTGCATATAATTCGCTTGTAAAACGTCGGACACAGTCTCTAGAAGCATGGAGCGACATAGATGTACAACTTAAACGCAGACACAATCTTATCCCCAACCTCGTAGAAACGGTAAAAGGATACGCTGCACATGAGAGCAATACATTGAGTGCAGTAACAAAAGCTCGAACAAATGCGTTAAACGCTTCGACCCCTGAAACCCAAGCAAAGGCAGAGAATGCACTTTCCTCTACATTAAAAACGTTGTTCGCAGTTTCAGAACAGTATCCAGACCTCAAAGCAAATACAAACTTTTTAGAATTGCAGCGCGAACTATCTGATACGGAAAATAAAATACAAGCATCCCGCAGGTTTTATAACGGCGTTGTACGAGATTATAATATCGCCATTGAAACAGTGCCGAGCAATATCGTAGCTTCGCTATTTTCCTTCACCAAGCGTGAGTTTTTCGAACTGGAGAACGAAACGGAACGCGCAGTACCGAAAGTTGGTTTTGAAAATAAATAGCCAGTATTTCCTCCCCTCATATGAGGGGAGGCGCCTGCCATCAGGCAGGGGTGGGGTCGATGCGTCAGAGCGTTGCAACCCCCTCCCCAGCCTCACGGCTTGGGTGCTCCCCCTCATACGATGGGGAGAAATCGACTACAACCATATGACTCTCTATTCCCAAATATCTTCCAATAAACGAAAATCATTTTTTTTACTACTAGCAGTGATTGCATTTGTGCTGGGCGTTGTAGCTTTGTACTCATACTACGCGTATCAAGATTTTTCGCTCGTAGTACTTGCGGCAATACTCGCAATCCCCTCTTCTCTTATCGGGTACTACACGGGAGATAAAATTGCACTCGCAGCAAATCGCGCACAGAGCGTTTCTAAAGAACAATCTCCTGAGCTTCATCGCATTGTAGAAAATCTTTCTATAACAGCAGGAATTCCATCTCCCCATATCTATATAATCAATTCAACTGCATTAAATGCGTTTGCAACAGGAAGAGACCCGAAGCATGCATCTATTGCAGTCACCACTGGGTTACTTGAAACACTAGAACGCGCAGAATTAGAAGGCGTACTCGCACATGAATTATCCCATGTACAAAATTACGACATTCGTTTTTCTATGCTGGTTGCAATATTTATCGGCTTCATCGTTATTTTATCTGACATGGTAACCCGTTCCATGTTTTTTGGCGGAGGTTTTCGAAATAAAGATTCTCGGGAAAATAATAGTAATAGCCAAGCAGGCGCAATTATTGCAGTCGTAAGTATTCTTTTGCTTATTATTTCCCCTATCATTGCAAAAATTATTCAGCTTGCGGTTTCCAGACAACGAGAATACCTCGCAGATGCATCCGGCGCGCTCCTCACCCGCTACCCCGAAGGACTAGCCCGCGCGTTAGAAAAAATTTCACACAGCGCGCCACTTAAAACAGCAAGCAACGCCACTGCGCATTTGTTTATCGCAAATCCGTTTAGTATTTCCCCTCCTGCCCGAGGAGGGGTTAGGGGAGGTGGGAGCTTCACTAATTTATTTTCCACCCATCCACCGATTGAGGAGCGGATTAAGAGATTACGACAAGCGTAGCACCGCGTCCCCTAAAATCCTCTCGACGCCAAAAACCGCATTTTGCGTACCCTGTCTTCCGCATGTTTTGGATGAATTCTTTGCCACTGCTCTATCGCCTTTTGGGCTCTTTCGCCCCATTCTTCTGGTGTTGCCAGCTCGTCTAATACTTCATCACTAATTTCCCCGGCAATTCCCGCCCCCCGCAACTTAGATTGAATAAACTTTGGACCAACTAATTTTGTTCGAAATATACTTTCTGCTCTTTTTTGCGCAAATACTCTGTCGTCTAGTAATTTCTTTCCTTCTAGCCACAGAATAGTTTCTTCAATGTCTTCTGGAGATATTTTCTTTTGCTTAAGCTTCATCCGCATTTCCCGAATACTGTTGTCTCGGCGGGAGAGTATATCAATAGCGATTTCCTTTGCAGTGGACTTCTTCATATATATAGTATATAGTACGTGTGCTGAAGTTCCCTTCCCAACTCCTATTAAGGACCCAATGCAATGACGATTGCAATCGCAAGCGAAGCCGAAAAGGCTGAATTGATCCGCAAATGTGCTGTTCCAGGCACGCATTCTTTCCAATGCTCCGAGGATGGCAGTTGTTATCCACACTACCTTCTCAGAGATCACCCTGATAACGACATGCGTTACTGGCTTGGATACAGCAAAGTGCTGGACGCGTTTTTTATCACAAATCTTAACTCAAGAATTGTGGAAATGCTTCTGCTTCGAATGGAGTACAACAGGCTGTTTCAGAACGAGGAAGTTCAAACTCACCAGTTCGCTGTGCGGAATGTACTGAAGACGGCTCCCAAAGCTTTTCGTACAGAAATGCTCGAATTCTTGCACAGATTCTACCAAGAATGGGCAGGCCATCTTGAATTCTTGCACGAACACGAGCGAACTGCAGAACAACAAGACATCATCGACACTGCAGCATATATCGCAACCCGTAAAGGATAACAACCCATGTTCATGGAAGAGACATTCACGCTTCGTTAGCACTATGCTGACGGAGCGTTTTTTTTATTTCTGGAGAACTTATTTTTATGCTGTATACTTAATGCATGGAAAAACCAATTCAAGATAAACTCACGAGCAGACTGAAAAACGTATTAGCAACGGCTTCAAAAATTTCTCAGGAACTTTCTCACCAACACATCGGCACAGAACATTTGTTATACGGAATGGCTGTAGAATCCGGATCTCTTGCATACAGCATTTTGAAAAAATTCGGTCTCACCCAAGAATTTGTTTTAGGGGAACTAGCAATACTAGAAAAAGGAGCACCGTGGAAAGAAGAACTTTCTGCACACACACGCGCTTCGTTTGAAAAAGGCGCTCGTACTGCGTTTCAATATCATCACAGGTATATAGGAACGGAACATATTTTATACGGAATACTAACACTCAAAGATTCTCTTGCATTTAAAATATTATACTCTGAA
>CAYIHP010000091.1:0-3186 GCA_964363175.1 uncultured Candidatus Saccharibacteria bacterium | reverse complement strand
TTATTAGCGCTCTGTGTATAGTTGGTATCGTTCTTGGTGTAACTTTTTTTGTGCCACTGTCAACGAGTAGTGTTGATGTTGTTTCTCTGCAAAAAGCTTCAGAAGTATTTACTCTGGAGCCGGGTATGCACGTAAGCCAGCGAATACGCATACCTAAAGGAACGTATTCTGGTATTACGCTATATTCGAATGCAAAAACAATTACTGAAAGAGCGTTACATGTATATGTTGAAGATAAAAGTGGTCGTCGATTAGCATCTGGAAATACATTACAAGCTTCGTACACCAAAGATGGCGATACTTTACAAATACACATGCCCGTGAAGTGGTTTCGTGTTTCACGCGAGGATTTTTATTTGGTAGATATTTCCCTCAAGCACGGGGAAAAAATTTCACTGTACGCAATGGGCCGCGATTCCAACAGTTCGAAAGCACATATGCTGAAAAGTAACGATGTTTCGAAACCGTTGATACTCGCCGTAGCTCTAACGCAACGGATACCTGCGCTATTTGGACTCAGGCAAGGTATTTTAGTCGGCTGTGCATTTTTGCTCGCAGGTGCGCTTATGCAGCTCATAAAAAATCAGCGCAAAAAATACTGGGCGGCCATTTTTCTTATTATATTTTTTGCTCCACTTGCTGTTCTCGGGTACTGGTATTCGACAGGAGATTTAGGAATTGCGGATTGGGATTTGTACTTTACGCTGCACGATTCCTACCGCAAAGCAATTCTTGAGTATCACCAATTTCCATTTTGGAACCCATATATTTGTGGCGGAACTGCGGGGCTGGGTGACCCCGAATTTCCCGTATTTTCACCAACGTTTTTACTTGAATTATTATTTGGAATCCCAGTCGGAATAAAGTTTGCTATTACGTTGTCTATCATAGTTGGGGCAACGGGCATGCTTGCGCTTGCGAAATCTCTGGGTCGCTCTGTAGAGGCGGGCTTGATTGCAGCTCTTGCAGTTGCGTTTGGAACGGTTAGTCTCTTAGAAATAACAGAGGGGCATGTAAATGTGCTGGCTGCTATGTGGATACCGTGGATATTGTGGGCTTGGTTAGCCATGTATCGCGGAACAAAAAAACCAATTATTTGTGGCATGTTTCTTGCGGCGGCGTTTCTTGGTGGGGGAATTTATTTGCTCATGTATACAACGTTTGCGTTTGTATTTCTTATACTTGCTGTGCGAGATCATCGAAGAGCTGCGTGGAAAACGGTTCAGGCAGGCATTTGGGCACTCGGGGTTGCATCGATTAAACTTGTCCCAGTATTACTTTGGCTGAAACAGTTTCCTGATGACGCCTACGCCACTTCGGCTTATACATTGCCTTGGATAGGCGAAATCTTATTTGGCCGACATATTCACGGAGCGTATGTCATATTGCAACAAAATCATGGTTGGCATGAATATGGAGCGTATATAGGATACGTAGTGTTTGCGTTGGCGTTGATTGGGGTGTCGTATGTTCGCAAAAATCGCATTGTTATTGCACTCGTTATATCTTCTGCAGTTGTAGTGCTTATTTCATCGCTGGGTCCGTACTTAGTTCCACTATTTGACCCGCTGTGGTTTTTTCCTCGTTCAAATATTTCTCGCGTTATTCTGTTTGCCGTTATCCCACTATCTTTTCTTGCTGCATTTGGAGTAGATAAAATCGCTGCAGTTTTTCCACATCAAGGCAAAATATTGCGAGTATTGCTTGTTGGCATAGTTGCTATAGATATTATTTCTCTCACCTACCAACTTTCAGAGCAGGCATTTATTTTACCCCACGTGGTTCCGTCAATTTCCCCAGCGCCAAAACCACTAGCGTTTACGCCAGACCGGTATGACGAACAAGGGCAAGGTTCGCGTACAACGCGTTCATATGATGCGTACAAAGCTGGGTACGGAACATTTGCATATTGCTCTGTGCTGGGGCCAAGTCCAGCTGTTCGAACTATATATGATGAGTATGGAAATGGCGCAGTGACGGCTGAAGACCCAAACGCAAAAGTAACTATTCATTCATGGAGTTTTAACAAGATAAAAGTTCATGTGGATGCTCCGGTAAAAACTGAAGTTGTTGTAAATACAAATTATGTGAAAGGTTGGACGGTAAATAAAAAGCCGGCAGTTGAGATTGGAAATAGGGTAGGTGCAAAGGTTGAATCAGGGAGTCAGACGTTAGTGTTTTCTTATAAGCCACCCGGATTGTATATAGGTTTGTTTTTTACTTTGTGTACGGTTGTTGTCGCATTTTTTAGGCAAAAAAATAGCCGTTGGGGTGTATACCAACGGCATTGAAGTTGTCGAGCAGATGATGGTCTACCATGCATCTACGACTACGTCGCTGTAGAAAGTCAATTTCGCATTATTCAGGCCCTGCTTGTTTCCTTGAAGGTACCGAAGCCTCAGCGCTTTGTCCGTGGAAGGTTTCATGCCTGCAAGCAATTTCTCCTCCTCCTTGATTGCTTTTTCGGCATTCTTAAGTCTTATGCTTCTTGCCACCATCTTCGTATAAATTGCGACAGGTGACGGGAACGTGAGCAACGTTCGCAACGTTGATACTTGTCTCAATGGTGTGTTTGCTTGCGTATTCGGCAGGGTTTCCCTGGCGAAGAGGCAAGAGCAACACACGATGCCTGCGAACAAACAACTCCATGCGATTTTGCCCATTTTTCCTGAGTTGCCCAGCTTTTTTGTAGGGCTGAACATAGAGATATTCTTCATCGTTTTCTCCTGTTCTTTTAGGCTTTTGCCAAGGCTGAACTGCCTACTAGGTTGGAAGGAACGATAACCACTATACTACATATATACTCCTATATACCGGCTTTGTCAAATCCAAAAAACAAAGTATGATTAGTGCTATGCATCTTCGTGCACTCATTTTTTCGTTCGTTGTCTGTACGCTTATTGCTTCTCTGTATGGGGTTCCAGGTGCGCATGCAACCGTAGAAACGTTCGTTACGCCGGGACTTGATACATGGACCGTACCTTCAGGAGTTACTAGTGTTACCGTACAAGTATGGGGCGGTGGTGCTGGCGGAGGAGGAACTCTGGGTGGTGGCGGAGGCGGAGGAGCATATTCCACAAGCACTGTTGCGGTTACTCCTGCTGAAGATATAGATATAACGGTTGGTTCTGGTGGTATAGATGATACGAACGGCGGGGTTTCATGGTTTCGTACTTCCTCAACCGT
>CAYIHP010000090.1:0-3215 GCA_964363175.1 uncultured Candidatus Saccharibacteria bacterium | reverse complement strand
GCAAGATTAATGCTTGCCGGTGCGTGGGATGCAGAGCTTGATAGCCAGGGAAGAATTATGCTCCCAGAATATCTTCGTCAATATGCGAAAGTGGTGAAGCACGTAATTGTAACTGGGTTGTACAATAGGATTGAAATTTGGGATGAAGAGTCTTGGCGTGAATATCAGAAAAAAACTGAAGAAAACAGCGATGATATTGCAGAAGGTATGACGGAACTTGGTATATGAGCGAACATACGCCAGTTTTAGTACAAGAAGTGCTGGAGCTACTGAGTCCAAAACCAGGAGACGTATTACTTGATGCAACACTTGGCCATGGCGGGCACGCAAAAGCGTTTTTGGACGCAGCGGGCAAAGGCGCTAAAGTCATCGGCGTAGACGCAGACGAAGAAGCGCTGCATGTTGCGAAACAAACGTTGGCACCATATGGTGACGCTGTTACGTATCACAAGCAAAACTTCGTAAACTTACCCGAAGTGCGGGCAAATGCAATTCTCTTCGATCTTGGAATTGGAAGTCACCAAATTGCAGATGAGGCGAGAGGATTTTCATTCTCTTCTGAAGGCCCGCTCACCATGCAATACGGGGAGGCGGACAGCTTGCCAGATGCCCACCTAGAACCGATAAATGTTTTAACAAGAAGGTTAAATCATTACCCCGACGCATCTGAACTTCTCAACTTTCTTTCCCCAATGGCGCTTGCCGATATGGTACGAGAATACGGAGAAGAGCGGTATGCGGGGGTTGTAGGAAACGCGATAGCAGGCGGGCGCCCATTTGCATCTGCAAAGAAACTTGCCACGGTGATTGAAAAAGCTGTGCCGAAGTTTTATGAAAAGGGGAGAATCCACCCGGCAACAAGAACATTCCAAGCGCTTCGCCTGGCGACAAACAGAGAACTGGAAGTATTAGAAAGCGTATTACCTCTTGCGACAGATCGTCTGCTGCCAGGTGGAATACTCGCAGTGATTAGCTTTCATAGCTTGGAAGATAGAATTGTGAAGCGATACTTTCGCAGTGCATCCGCCAAATGTGTCTGCCCGCCGGACCAGCCCATATGCAACTGTGAGCACACCCCACAACTGAGAATTTTGACAAAACGACCAATTGTAGCAGGGGAGGAAGAGCGGGAAAGAAACCCCAGAAGCAGAAGCGCAAAACTACGGGGAGCGGTTCGACAAAGCTCATCGTAAACCCTTTACTCAGGGTAAACCAAAAAGAAGTAACAAATCTAAACTAAAAAAAATTAAACACAAACATATGACACCAAAAATACAACAAAACGTTGCGCAGCGAAACGGAAACAGAATACAGAGTGTGGGTCGCAGTAATAGGGGTGCTATAAAACACACCACTGCTGCCCTTATGCTTGGGTTTGTAGCTGTGACGTTAGTTGGTACACTCGGATTTTTTTACTTGCAACAAGTAGTTCATACCGCTAGTCAAAGCACTGATGTTCGTGAGTTAGAATCTAAGATAACAGACTTAAAAGAAAAACAGCGGGTTATTGAATTACAAGGAGCACAACTTCGATCACTTAAAAACGTAGAACATGATATGGAAAAAATGAACCTCGTTCCTACAGAAAAAGTTTCGTATCTTGCACCTGTTCTTGATGACAAAGTTGCTTACTCGCTTAAGTAAATGAAGAATGTAAATCAGATTCGTACGAAGGTTTTAACAATAGCAGGATGTCTTCTTTTTGCTATTGTTATTGTGCGACTCGCGGATTTGCAACTTGCGAAACATAGTCAGTATGAATCTGTCGCGGAGGCGCAGCGTAAGCGTGCTTCTGAATTGTTGCCGCACCGGGGCACTATTTATGTACAGGAAGGAAAAGGCGGGGACATTTTTCCCATTGCGAGCAATAAAAAAGCGTGGATTGCGTATGCCGTGCCAAGAAATATGAAAGATGTACGCTATACCGTAGACACATTAGCGCCTGCGCTTACGGCGTTTCGAGATAGGCAAGAAAATAGAACAAAAAACAGCGTTGAGGTAACGGGGCAAAATCTTGTAGATTCTATTATACCTGTAGTGTCCCCAGACGTTTCACCTACTCCGTCAATAACACCCGAAATAGTTTTATCTCTAGAAGATCGTGCGCGCGTACTAGCTAGTAATTTATATGATCGATTTGATCAAAAAACAGACCCGTACGAGCCATTTTTAAAGCCATATGAAGTGCTTGATGATGAATTTTTGGCATTTTTACAAGACAAAAAGTTAGACGGAGTTATTTTGGAAGAACAAGAAATTCGAACGTATCCTGAAGGTTCGCTTGCGGCCCACGCAGTAGGATATGTTGGATTTGATGAGTCAAAAAGAATTGGGAGATATGGCGTTGAAGGTTTTTTTAATACGCTCTTACAAGGAGACTTTGGTTTTTTATCGGGAGAGAAAACAGCAGGAGGGCAATTTATCGGTGTGGTGGGAAGCGAATTTCGCCCGGCAGAAGATGGGTCAGATGTGATGCTTACCATAGACAGAGTAGTACAAACATTTGCAGAACAGGAATTACGTACAGGAGTAGAACGGTATCGCGCAGAGCGCGGAAGTATTCTCGTCATGAATCCAAAAACAGGGGCAATATTGGCAATGGCTACGTACCCTACATTTGATCCAAATTCGTATTATGCAGTGCGAGATGCAAGAGTGCAGACGAACCCAATAGTATCCGATAGCTTTGAGCCTGGTTCCATATTAAAACCTGCAGTAATGGCAGCGGCTATTGACTCTGCACTAGTCACTCCAGACTCAACGTTTGTTGATAGCGGACCTATTAATGTATCGCGGTTTAAAATTAATACGTTTGATGGAAAGCACCTTGGGGTACAAACGATGACCCAAGCACTAGAACAGTCGAATAATATCGGGATGGTGCACGTTGCGCAAAAATTGGGAGCAGAGCGTATGTATGATTATTTGAGAAGATTTGGACTAGGAGAACGTACGGGTGTTGAGCTAGAAGGAGAAACGCAAACCAACTTGAAAGAGCCGCAGAAATGGAATGAAGCTACACTGGCAACAACAGGATTTGGACAAGGAATTGTGGTAACTCCTATGCAAGCACTCGATACTATTAACGCTATTGCAAATGGGGGAGTATTAACTCAGCCACACATTGTACAAACCATAAAAAGCGCTTCAGGAGAAGAAAAAGAAACGGTGCCGGCATCTATTCGCCAAGTGATTTCACCAAAAACTGCAGAAAC
>CAYIHP010000089.1:0-3256 GCA_964363175.1 uncultured Candidatus Saccharibacteria bacterium | reverse complement strand
TACACTGGCGGTACGTATTCCTATTGCAGCGGAGCGAAAAATTATGCCTGCAGGAGATGCGTATAATTTCCAGCATATTGCGTCATACATTCAATTTGGAAAATATCCCTCCAAAGAAAAACGATTGCCAGCATATCCAATATTTATTTTAATTGGACGATCCATTGGGTTTGACCCAATTCTAACCAGTATTGGAATTAGTATAATTGCCTCAACCGGTACCATTGTTGCTCTGTACGGACTTGGGCGGGTATTTAATTTTAACCGCGCTGCACTCGTAGGCTTTCTTGGGCTCGCAATCTTCGATCCACTATTAATTAATAATGCAGTGCGTCCTCTTGCTGACGGACTCTTTGTTTTTTTTGTTGCCCTTACATATTTACTCGTAGCATTTTTTTTACAAAATCCAACCCAAGCAACTAGTAGACTAAGAATTC
The DNA here is from genome assembly GCA_964363175.1 of uncultured Candidatus Saccharibacteria bacterium. Lineage (GTDB taxonomy): Bacteria > Patescibacteriota > Andersenbacteria > UBA10190 > UBA10190 > HO2-45-11b. The sequence continues at coordinate 2,819 of CAYIHP010000089.1, read as the reverse complement.
TTACTAGTATAATAATCACTTTTCTGATGTTCACTCGATACGAGGGTTTCTTAATTGCAGCTCTTACTGCGCCATTTTTATTTATAAAACTTCCATGGAAACAAGTTGCAATAATGGCAGCGTTGCCGATTATTGCTGTCATGTTGTGGATACCAGCATATAAATCTATTCACGGGTCGATAACTGGACTTTCCTATGTAACAGATGCTACAAACCCAAATGGTGGATTTGGGGAGCTTGCACTTTTACCAGATAATTTTGGCAGGTTAATGAACGGAGCGGGGTGGAAACGAGTATGGTCATACCCAATAGAAATATTTGAACAAGGAGTATCCTTACAAACCATAGGCATGCTCCTGACAACGCCTAACTGGTGGGTGGGAGTACTTTCTGTGATTGGCCTAGTTTATATTGTAGTGGCATTCGGATTTTCAGGATTTACAATACTACTCTCAGCGCTTGGATATGCACTCCTTCTATCTTGGTGGTGGGTATACAGCAGATACGTAGCACCACTATCGATATTATTTTATTTTGGCGCAGCGGGTGGATTTTCAGTTTTATTGCTTGCCATACAAGCTATATTACAGCGAGTAAATCCTAAAACTACTTTTATTGCCAGCATCGTACCCTTGTTTATTATCCCTATTATGAAAACGGAAATTCCTCTACTTGACAATGCGGCACTGAGCAGGTCTTGGGAATCAAATCGAAAAGGGTATGCACTGTACGATGCAATGGTAACAACAGCAAAAGAAGATGGGCTCGTACTGTATGCAACAAAAGAACATGCAAATGCCACACTATATTTTGGGACCTTAGATGAGAAAAAATCTGCGAAAAATCCTGCGAAAGGAATCTACTTATCAGACTGGCCAACTATAAATGCAAACGAATTATACAGCGAACTTACTGAATATAAACCACAATTTTTCATCGAGACCGATTACGATACGCGTATACCAGCATTGGTCGAACTATTAAAAAGTCGAGGCAACGTTAAAAACACGCGCACCTTCAAAGAGGCTCGCTGGGACACGTACGATATTGAAATAACAAACGTCTATGAGCTCGCTTGGCCCTAATACTATTCTCATTACGGGTGCTGCGGGCTTTGTTGGCAGCTATCTTCTCCAAGAACTCACTCACCGCTACCCTAAGGCAAAAATTCACGGCACTATTCGGCCCAAAGAATCAAAAGATAATCTAAAAGATATTACATCAAAGTATGAGTTACATGAACTTGATATTACGGATGCGCCATCAACATATTCATTGATTGAAGCTATCCGTCCTGAATATATATTTCATCTAGCAGCGCAAAGCTATGTGCGCACTTCATGGGAATCTCCCCAGGAAACAATCACGACGAATATGCTCGGCGAAATAAACCTATTAGAAGCCGTACGTCTGCTAAAAACAGACAAGTATAACCCCATTATCGTCATTACATGCTCGTCCGAAGAATACGGATTAGTTACGAAAAGCCAGTTACCAATTACAGAAGATACTCCGCTCGCTCCACTTTCTCCGTATGCCGTCTCAAAAATAGGACAGGATTTCCTCGGATTCCAGTACTTCAAAACGTATGGACTCAAAACAATTCGCCTTCGTGTATTTAACCATTCCGGCCCAAAACGGCCGCCTGCATTTGGTGATAGCCATACTGCACACGAAATAGCCCTTATCGAAGCTGGATTAAAAGAACCAGTCATTACATATCGAGACCTTACTGCCGTACGAGACTATTCTGACGTTCGTGACATTGTGCACGCATATGCTTTGGCAGCAGAGCGATGCGAGGCAGGTGATGTCTATAACGTCTGCTCTGGAATAGGCACCTCTATTGAGCAAATATACAATACTCTACTGCACCTCTCCACTATAAAAAACATACGTCTCGAGGCCGACCCAGCCGGCCCAAGACCTACTGACGGAGGAACGATTATCGGAAGTAATAGTAAATTTACAAAAATAACGAAATGGCAGCAAAAAAGAGATTTTCTTACACAAACGTTACCTGATATTCTTGAATTCTGGAGACAACAAATAAACGTATGAAACTTTCAATTCTCATTCCTGTCTATAACGATAAAGACTATATATTGCAAACAATCGATCAAATTCGAGCCGTTCACTTCCCTATTCCGTATGAAATTGTAGCGGTAGATGATGCGTCTACCGACGGGAGCAAAGAAATTCTAGAGAGCATTCATGGTATCAAAAAAGTATTTCATGAAAAAAACGTAGGAAAAGGAGGCGCTATTGCAACAGGGCTAAAGCATACAACAGGAGATATTATTGCGATTCAAGATGATGACTGCGAATATGACCCTGCGGTTCTACCGTTTCTCATCGAACCAGTTATGCGCGGAGAATCTGATGTGGTATACGGATCTCGTTTTTTGCAAAAAAATACAATGTTCTTTATTCAACGAATGGAAAATGTTGCAATCACCGCTCTTGCCAATTTTCTTATAGGGGAAAGACTTACTGATATAGAAACGGGGCACAAAGTCTTTAGTTCTGATATTGCAAAAAAAATCACACTCACCAAAAAAGGGTTCGAATTCGATATGGAGATTACTTTACAATTTATTAAAAATCATGCGCGAATCAAAGAACTCCCTACAAAGTATTCAGCACGTACACACGCTCAAGGGAAAAAAATAACCTATAAGGACGGTATTCGTTCTATAGGTACACTATTTAAGCTCGCTCCTCGTACCTGGTTGCACAAAATAGCGTTCACTTTCCTTTTTTTAGCAGTAGTGTTTGTACCTCGCCTTGTTGGTTTGGGTCATATTTTAACTATAGAT
>CAYIHP010000088.1:0-3265 GCA_964363175.1 uncultured Candidatus Saccharibacteria bacterium | reverse complement strand
TGAAGAACCAATTGTTGAGGATGATACTAACGAAGGTTTGGGATTTGTTGATTTTCTGGTTGTGCCACATATGAACTCCCCTTATTTTCCTCGTGCGGCAGAATTAATTGATGAAGTAGCCAAGGATATTGAAATAACTTTGTATGCCATTGATGACCAAACGGCAGTTAAGGTGGATGATAAAGAAATAACCGTTATAACAGAGGGCAAATGGAAGAAATACAATTAAGCCTATGCGGGTAAATGTTTTTATTGAAAATGAAGCTGGCTCAGACCAAAAGAATTGTTTCAATGAGCAAACCCTTGAGTTTATCAAAACTGTTACCGTTTCCCGGTCCTATCCGTATGCTTACGGCTTTATTCCAAACACTATTAGCGATGATGAAGGAAATGTTGATTGTTTTGTTCTGACTAACCAGAAATTAAAGATGGGTGATAAGCTTGAAGTTGAACCAATTGGTTTAGTTGAACAGCTTGAAGACAGCGTGAATGACCACAAGATTTTAGTCGTTCCAATAGGTGAATCAGCGGAAATTACCGATGAAGTAAAAAGTAAAATTACCGATTTTATTCTGCACGTTTTTGACCATAAAGAAACCAAAGAGATAAAGGTAGGCAATTTTTACGGAAAAGAAGAAGCTGAAAAATACATTAAGAGCTACATTGCTACAAAACAATATAAAGTTATCTTCTTTGATTGGCATAAAACATTAAGCCTATGTGACTTTTGGGTGCAGTTGCAAGACCCCGCTCACGATAGACATCATTGGCATAAAAATATCACTAACTTTTTGTTTGTTGAGAATGAAAGGCTCATTCAGCAGTGGATGAGAGGAGAAATTAATGAGGACGAAATCGTCCAAATAGTTTCACGTAAATTTGGTTATGCCGTTGAGGTTTTACGAGCAGACTTAGCTGAAAGCTGCCGAGCTATGACTCTCCTTTCGGATAAAATATTTCCATTGATTGATATGCTTCAAAGTAGAGGAGTTAAATGCGTCATTGCGACCGACAATATGGATGTTTTTAAAAAGTATGTTGTTCCTGCCCTAAAGCTAGATGAACATTTTGATGATGTTCTCGTTTCTTTTGACCAAAAAGCATTGAAATTTGATGTGTCAGAGGATGGAAATTCTGTTCCTTTCTTTCACGAGTATTTACAGAAAAACGGATTTACGTACCTTGACGCTTTGCTGGTAGATGACCGCTTGGATACAAGTGGAGTGTACGCAAAGCTGGGCTTAGACACGTTTCAAGTGAAGAATATTGAGGGGCTTTTAGGGAAGTTGAAAGACCTTACAACGAACAGGGGTAAAATGGAATAAACAAGATATTTATGACTAAAAAATCACGAAAAATGAAAAAGTCTGTTCGCCCGAGTTTGCATCAACTGGAAACTATCATTTTTCGTACTATGAGAATAGAACGACCAGAAATGACCAGAGACATGGCTCGGAAAGCCGCGGCGAAAATTCGGCAATCTCGATGAATGATTTATCTTTAACTATATGAGCTCTCGCAAGTTTTACACCGTTGTGCCGTCGAGTTATCTATTTTTTCGCGATGGGGAAAATATTTTGCTTTCGAAAAGAAAAAATACGGGGTATCACGACGGGGAATATAGCTTACCGGCAGGGCATATAGAAGAAGGTGAATATGCATTAGAGGCAGCTATCCGTGAGGCAAAGGAAGAAACAGGTGTTGATATACAGCCGTCCGACATTCGCATGGTGCATACGATGTATAGAAAATGCGCTGATCATGTGCGCGCTGATTATTTTTTTGAAGTTGTGAAGTGGAGCGGAGAATTATCGAATCCAGAACCAGAAAAGTGTGAGGCATTAGATTGGTTTCCGATTACAAAATTACCCGAAAATGTTATCCCATATATTCGTTGCGCAATTGAGCATTACAATGCAGGACGGGTGTATTCTGAATTTGACGAAGCGGACGATAGAATATTTTAAATAGCGACCTGGATTCCGGGTCTCTGCCCGGAATGACACGGCATATTGACCCATAGGTAGCCTTGCTGTAGGCTACTTGCGAGCCTTGTAGCTCAAATTACAACCTAGCTTAGGGGCACTACGTGCCAAAGGAGAAACGAAAATGAAGACAAGAATGTTCTTTCCAGAATATTTGGAGGCAGGAGCAACGGACGTAAGGGCAGTAAAACTGCTACAGTTTTGGTTGTTGTTTGCAGGATGCAACGACAAGATTCGTATCACGGGCTCATTTTTTCTGCCCACTGGAATTGGAGTAAGGAAGCTTCAGGAAGATCTTGAATTTTCTGGCGAAGGCGTGGATGCAAAGTTCGGCCCCTTGACCAGAAACACACTTGCATTGAAGCGGAAGTGTTACATCGACTCGATTCCCGTCAATTTCTTTGAGCGAAACAAAGCGGCATTGGGAGGGGAACTGTTCTTTCCGCAAAGCGTTGAATTACTATCGAAAGACCCCGCGGCTCTGAAGTTGTTGCAGACTGCCCTTTTGTTCGCAGGATGCAATAATGAGATTGTTGCCGACGGAATTGACGGAACAGAAACTGCCAATGGGTTGAAGGTGCTGCAAAGAGATCTTGGATTCCCTGAGAAATTCTGGACCGGCAAGCTTGATGACAAAACACGGGTCGCGCTTTTTGCTCAGCGAGGTCTTGATCTTTCGTCGATACCCGCCGACATTTTCGAAGTCAAGGCACCTGCTCGCGTCGGCATGCAGGCCTAAATAGTGTGCAAGACGCACGCCGCAAAAAAACGCAAAGACCCGTATGGAATACATACGGGTCTTTTTTCTATCTGCTAATACGATGGACCTGGATTCCGGGTCTCTGCCCGGAATGACAAATTACTTAACGTGAACGAACGTTGCTTCTTTGAGTGAACCGTTAAATCTCAGCACTTTCTTTTTAGAAAATGCTACTTTGCCATCGATAACAGCATATAGCGTATCATCTTCGCCGCGTCGGACATTGAGCCCTGGACGATACTTTGTGCCTCGTTGGCGAATGATGATGTTGCCTGCATTCACTGCTTGATCGCCGTAAATTTTCACACCTAGGCGCTTCGATTCTGAATCTCGCCCCAGTTGTGTAGATCCGGCTGCTTTCTTATGTGCCATAGGAGTTAATAAAAATTAAACGCGTTCCCAGAGGGTTATTTCACGCGCTATAAGTGCATTTGGGCGGGCATATAGCAGCGGTTTTTCCTCTAGAATGAGCTTGAGCTTACGATAGCCGAATGTGATAATCTCGTCAAGGAAAGTTCGG